>CAJMRU010000360.1 GCA_905215845.1 uncultured bacterium | reverse complement strand
AAGTTTAACTCAATTATCATTCATTATTTTAAGGCGTTTCTTTACTCTCTCTATTTCATTTCCAATCTTTGAAATTTCAAATGAATCTTTTTCTATTTTTTTGAATTCAATATTGCATATCCAATATTCTAATCCTTCGAGAACGCAATACATTTCATAACTATTAGGAAAGTCAATAAAGTAATTATCTTTTGAAGTTTCAAATTCTAAATATTGATAATTGTCATCGAAAATATGAAGATATATTTTATTAGCTTTAATTTCACCCCAAATATAATCATTTGTTAGAAAACCAATAAATTTGTCATCTTTAATTATTATGGCTCCATCACTCCAACTAATATTTTCTTCATATTAAAAGTAATTTTCTTCGTCTTCTTCCTCTACACTGATTACCTTTAACCGAACTTCAACTCTATAACAAATCTTTTCCTTTAACATTTCTATTCCTCCTTTTAAACTCATAAAAGTTGATATATGCAGTTTCATATAATGATATTAACATAACTTTATAGTTTTTTCAATTATTTTCTATCAAATATTGTTTTAAAAAATCCTTGATCTATCAAATTCGCAAATATATTTTTAAAAATTATTAGCACAATAGGTCCTATTAACAATCCCATTATTCCTATAAATTTAAATCCAGTATACATAGCAATTAATGTAAAAATTGGGTGTATTCCTATATTTTTACTTACTAATTTAGGTTCTAAAAATTGTCTTACTATTGACATTATTATTAATAGAGTTATTATAGCAATTCCTAATCTCAAATCTCCATTTAATCCTGATATTATTGCCCATGGTATCATTACTGTTCCGGATCCTAAAATTGGTAATGCATCTACGAATCCTATTAGTAATGCCATTAGAAGAGGATACTGAATATTAAAGTTTAAAAACGATAATATATATAATCCAATTAGCGAAATTATAAATGATACTAATATTAATGTAGCTTCAGCTTTTAAATAGCCCCCCAATGTTTGTATCAAATCTTTTAAATGTATGTTTATTTTTCTAAACCATACTTTGGGTAAATGATACTCTAATTGGTCTAAGATATATATTTTATCAACACATATAAAATATAAAGCAATAACAGTTATACCAACACAAATCGCAATTGTAGGTATCTGTGTAATAAAGTTTATTAATCCTGTTAATGCATTCCTAAGCCAAGTTGATGCGGTTTCTAAAATATTTGTTGTTGAATTATTTACTACTGCTACTATTTCATCTGATAGATGGATTTTATCAAAATCAAATGTAGTTATAAATGCTTGAATTTGATTATATGCTTTATCTACATAGTTATTTAATCCTTGTAATAATCTAGAGGATTCTGAAAACAATGTAATAATAACCCACGTAAGGCTGCCTAGTATTACTAATGATACAATTATAAATATAATTATCGAACTTGTCCTTCTTGTTAAATTAGTTTTTTTCATTATAAATTTTATCATTGGTTCTATTAATAAAGAAATAATAAATG
>CAJMRU010000359.1 GCA_905215845.1 uncultured bacterium | reverse complement strand
AAATAATAAATGAAAGTATATATGAAATAAACAAAGTATATATTACAGGAACAGCGACTTTAATAAATAATATAGATTTATATTTTCAAGAATACTTAAATGAAGCAAGTTGTGAAATTTTAAAACCAATGGCTTTAAGTTCAACAAAAGATAAGATAAATATAAAAGATTATATTGAAGTAAATTCAGCAATTTCGTTAGCTCTATATGGAGATGGAGAAGGAATTGAAGGAATAAACTTTAAAAAACAAGGCTTTAATGAAAAAATGCCTGATTGGTTAAAAGTAGAAGTTGGTAGCACTAAAACAAAAGGAAATAAAAATTCTAAATCAAAATCTAAAAATAGTAAACTTAGTGGAAAAATTTCAATAAAAAATGACTTAAAAGAAAAATTAGACAAAACAGAATTTAGCTTAATAAGAGTTGCAGTTGGAATAATATTACTATTTATCATTTATAGTGCATTTTCTATAATGATAAGCAATCAAATGGATAAAAAAGATGCAGAAGCAAAACGTTCAAAACAAAATACACAATCTCAAATTTTATTGGTAGAAAGTGATAACACTAAAATACAATCTAAAACAAACGAATACACAAAAATGATAGAAAATTTGCAAAATTTAAATGATAAAATAACAGATGCTACAAAGACAAGAGATGCTATACCTAATTTATTAAATTCAATAATGTTTATAATTCCAGAAAGTGTTCAGATAACAGGAATTCAAAATACCTCTGGAACACATATAGTTATAAATGCACAATCAGATAAATATGAACAATTAGGTATGTTTAAAGCAAAAATAGAAACAGGAAATTATCTTACAAATGTAATTTCAACAGCAGGACAAAAAGACGGAAGTGTTGTTACAGTGAAAATAGAAGGAGATTTGCCATGAAAAAATTATTAATAACAATATTAATTGTACTTGTACTAACTTTAACTATTTTTACAGTTGTAAAGGGATTAGAATTAGGAAGTTTTGAAATATTAGGAATAAAAGGAATACAAGAAAAAAGTGCAGATTTAGAAAAAACTATAACAGAGGTAACTAAATTGGCAAGTTCAGAATTTCCTAATAAAGTTACTCAATTAAATACAAGTATGAAAAAACTAAAAGAAGAAAAAACTAATTATGAAGACATGGTAGCTGTTAGTTCATCCGATGATGTTCAAACAGCAAGCCAGTTAGCAAAATATAAGATTGATTTTCTATGGACAAAGATAGGAACACATGCAACAAGTGAAGGTGTTGTAATTAAAATGGATATAACAAGCGGATCTGGTGCTACTGATACCTACAATTTAAATTTTACAGTAAATGGGGGCTATATTAATATAGCAGAGTTTATTAGAGATATTGAAGATGATTCAAAGTTAGGATTTAAGATAGAAGAATTTTCTATGAAAGCAGGAAGTTCGACATCTGATTTGCAAGCAACTTTTGTATGTAAAGATGTACCAATAGAAGGAATATCACAAACAACACAATCAGCAC
>CAJMRU010000358.1 GCA_905215845.1 uncultured bacterium | reverse complement strand
TAGAAAAAATAGATAAAGTTATAAAAAAACAAAAGTAAAGTCTCACAATAACACACAAAATAGAAAATTCAAACCAATTAAGTAAAAGTATATTAAAAATAAACAAAAAAGTTTTAAAATAATAAATGAAATAGGATATTTGAAAATATTTAAAATAAGTTAAAATTCAAAAGAAATCATCTCAAAAAAGGTTAGAAAACATTAAAAATGTTCATACTATTTTTGAGGTGATTTTTTTGAGTAAAAGAGCAAAAAATAGAAAAAGTCTAAAAAGAGTAATAATTACTTTTATAATTTCAGCATTAATATGGATTTTGCTATTTTATTTATATATTACATATAGCAAAATAGAAATAAAAGACAGTAATTATGAAACTCAGCAAGTACAATCCACAATAAAAGAACAAACTGTGGAAAATGCAGAAAAAAACAATGAAAAAATAGCAGATGTAATAGAAGAAACAACACAAAGTATAGTGGGAATTTCAAAATTAAAGAACACGGGAGCATCTATATTTTCAAGTAGCACAGAAAATGAATTAGGTTTGGGAACAGGAGTTATAGTAACAGAAGATGGATATATTTTAAGTAATGAACATGTAACAGGAAGTAAATATAGTAAATGTTTTGTAACACTAGAAAATGGAAGAAACTATGATGGGACAATAGTATGGAGTGATACAGATTTAGATTTGTCCTTAGTAAAAATAAATGCTAATAATTTAAAATGTGTAACATTCGGAGATTCTGATAAAATAAGAGTAGGAGAGACTGTATATGCAATAGGAAATCCAATAGGATATGAGTTTAGAAGAACAGTTACATCAGGAATAATAAGTGCAAAAAATAGAACAATAAAATTAGAAGATAAAGATAAATCTGCATATATGACAGATCTAATTCAAACAGATGCGACAATAAATCCTCGGAAATAGTGGAGGACCTTTAATTTATCCAAATGGTGAAGTATTAGGTATAAACACAGTAAAAATATCATCAGCAGAAGGAATTGGATTTGCAATTCCAATAAATATAGTAAAACCAATTATAGAAAGTTATAAAAATACAGGAGAGTTTGAAGAAGCTAGTATAGGAATTTACGCATATGATAAAGAAGTAATACCGTATTTGAATAAAACTAATAATATTAATTTAACTAAAGGAATATATATAGCAGATATATTAAAAAGAGGAGCAGCAGATAATACAGAGTTAAAAGTGGGGGATATAATTACAAAAATAGATAATATTGAGTTAAATACAATGAATGATTTACGAAAATATATTTACTCAAAAAGACCAGGGGATGAAGTTATATTAGATATAACAAGAGGGAAAATAAATAAACAAGTTCAAATTAAGTTAGTAAAAAAATAAAATTGATATAAAATAATATAGGTTGATTATTAAAAAGTTACTATAAAAAGAAAAGCCCCAGAAAGTAAAATACAAAACTTTCTGGGGAAAAACATTACTCTTCAAAAGAGCAAAGTAGAGATAATG
>CAJMRU010000357.1 GCA_905215845.1 uncultured bacterium | reverse complement strand
AAAAATAAATAATGTTAAGTTGAATTTCTTAACCTAACATTATTATACTAGGAGGAGAAAAAATGAATAAATATTTAGAAAGTATAAAAAATAAAGAAATAAGACAATATTTAGAATTATTATCACCTGAATTTCCGGAGTGGTTATTAAAATATATCTATACACCTGAGATGCTAAGACTTGATGGGGTAGGTATGTCTTGCGGCACATTTTATACCAAAATATATAAGGATAAATATTTTTACTCAACATTAACTCATAGTGTTGCCGTAGCTTTGATTATATGGAATTTTACAAGAGATAAAAAACAAACATTATCAGGTTTGTTCCATGATATTGCAACACCAGTTTTTAAACATTGTATTGATTTTATGAATGGAGATTCAGAAAAACAAGAGTCAACAGAAGAAAGAACAGAACAAATAATTAAAAATTCAAAACAAATAATTAGCTTATTAAATAGAGATAATATAAAACTTGAAGAAGTTTCAGATTATAAGATATATCCAATTGCTGATAATGATACACCAAAATTAAGTAGTGATAGATTAGAATATACACTATCAGGAGGATTATATCAAGTAAGAATATTTGATATTGAACAAATAAAAAAATATTATAATAATATAATTATTTCAAAAAATGAAGATGGAATTGAAGAACTAGCATTTAAAGACAAAAAAATATGTGAAGATTTTATACATAAAATTTCAAAATTATGGCCTCGTTGGGTAGAAGATGAAGATAGACTATGTATGCAATTTATAGCCGATATTATAAAATCTATGTATAAAAAGGGATATATTACAATTGATAATTTATATGAATTTTCAGAAAAAGAAATAATAGACAAAATTAAAAATTGTGAGGATTTATATATTAGGAATGCATTTATAAATTTTGAAGAAGCCCAAAGAAATTTAGTGTATAAAAGTGAAGAATTAAAAAATGAAATATATTGCACAAGTGTAAAAGGAAAGAAAAGATATATTAATCCTTTAGTAATAAATTGTCAAAACGTTTCTAGAATAAAAGAAATTTCTGAAATAGCAAATAAAGATATTAATGATTTTTTAAATATGAAAATGCATACTTATATTGGTTTGAATTTTGAATTTAAACCATATTAAAGAAAATATATAGAAACTGAGTAAAGTTAGAGGAATTTATAAATAAAACAAAAAAATTGAAACGAAATATGTATCAAAGGATTAAGTTCTTTTATAAAGAATAAATTACTAGCCTGAGGTATAGATTTGGTGTGATTGTTAGTTGACAACTTTATGTAAATATGCTACAATAAAATAGTTATTTTGAAAGCAAAAAGTATAAATACTTAAAAGTTTTTATTTAACTTTAAGTGAATTTTAGGAGGTAGAGAAATGTATTTCAATGAATGGTGGAAAGGTAGAGTAATACGGTTAATTGGTAAAGAGGCATATTTTTTTAATGAAGAAGGGATTTATAGCAAAATATCAGTAAGAGATTGGCAAAGAATAACCAAAGTTTCCG
>CAJMRU010000356.1 GCA_905215845.1 uncultured bacterium | reverse complement strand
AATTCCTTAATTATAACCTTGTAATCACTTGCCAGTAAAATAGCTGTTCCTGCGACTAATATGTTTGCACCTACTTCTTTTACTTCTGGAGCTGTTTTTAAGTTAATTCCACCATCTACTTCTATATCTACTTCTATATTATTTTTTTCTATATAATCTTTTAGTTGCTTTATTTTTCCTGTCATTTCACTAAGATATGTTTGTCCACCTTTACCGGGTTCAACAGTCATTATTAAGCACATATGAATATATGGCAAGAATTCATAAACTTCTTCTATTTTAGTTTCTGGCTTTATTGCAATTCCAACTTTTGAGTTGTTTTCTTTAATATATTTAATAAATCCCATTGCCTCTTCTCTATTTTCACAAGCCTCTAAATGAAAAGTTATAATATTAGGCTCAACTGAAATAAAGTCTTCTATTGCTGATTTTATATCTTTTACCATTAAATGAACATCTAAAGGTAAATTTGATATTCTTTTTATATATGCTGAATATTCAAACATTTTTTGATATGTATCTTTTTCTACAAATTCCCCGTCCATAACATCTATATGAAAATAATCTGTTTTTCCAGCTTCTAATCCAAAAAAAGTTTTAGATTCTTCTCCTTTTTTTACATTAAGTATTGATGTTGATACCTCTACCATCTTCGTTCCTCTCTTCCTTTTAATTCATTGTATATTTTACAAAACCTATTATATCTTGATATATCTATTTTTCCTTCTTCTATAGCCATTTTTATTCCACAGTTTTCTTCTTTTATATGTGTACAACCAACAAATTCGCAATTTATTATATTTTCTCTAAATTCTCTAAAATATTTTTCTAAATTTTTACTTTCTATTTCAGATATATCAAAAGTTGAAAATCCTGGAGTATCTGCAATATATGTATTATCATCTATTTCATAAAGTTTAATTGATGTTGTAGTATTTTTTCCTCTTTTATTTCTTTTACTAATTTCTCCTTCTTCTGTAATATCTTTATCAAAAATTCCATTTATAAGTGTTGACTTTCCTACTCCTGAATTTCCTGAAAATGCATTTATATTATTCTTCATTTCTGCTTTTAACTCTTCTATACCTTGTTTCTTTTTTGCATCTGTTATTATAACTTTATAACCAATTTTTTCATATATTTGCTTTATTTGTTTAAATTCTTCTTTTTTATCTAAGTCTGTCTTATTTAATAAAATTACTGAATTAATTTTCAAAAATTCTGCAAATGCTAATTGCTTGTCAAGCATTAATAAATCTGGCTTAGGGTCTTTACTAGACACTACAAATATTATTTGTGTTATATTTGCAAGCTTCGGTCTTTTTATATATACTTTTCTTTCTTTTATTTCTTCTATTATAGCTTTTCTATCCTCTTTATTTAATATCTCACCTTCTACAATATCTCCTACTACTGGAATTATTTCATTATTTTTTAATTTTCCTCTTGCCATTGCTTCATATATTTCATTATTTATTTTTATTTTATATAAATTTGAAATATTCTCAATTA
>CAJMRU010000355.1 GCA_905215845.1 uncultured bacterium | reverse complement strand
TTAGAGCTTAAAAATATTGAAATCTAGGGCAATCCCCAGTCATAAAAACTCATACGCTAAACCAGTTTCTTTTTACTTTTTCGTTGAAATGTGGTATAATATAAGTGTATCTAGGTAATATCCTAAAATTAAGAAAGGAAAGGTAAAACTTATGACTACAACATTTATGAACAATTTTCTTGATGAGATGTGTGGAGGTTTAGCTGCTATATCATCTGTTGACAACTATGCTGAACTTGAACGGAAAGCCAAAGAACTCGCTACTGAGGAATATGTAAAGAATAAGGATAATGCTGATTTTGCAAGGATTTGTAACTATATTATGGAGCGTTACGATATGCATATTGATGAATTGATTGAAGTTCTTTCTGCTCCTTACATGTTAAAATTTGCTATGGAAACAAAATCAAAATCCCTTATTGAGTTTCAGAGACAGCAGTTGCTTGATTACCGAGATTGGTTTGCAAAAAAGCGGGATGCAGATGAAGTAGCTACATACAATTTCTTCAATGAAAAACTTCTTGGATAAAGTTTCATAACTTTTCCTACAACGAAAAAGCCTCGTGCATCAGTCCGTATTGGTACTGGTGCATGAGGTATTTTTATAATTAGAAAAGCCACTCTAGAACAAATCCTGTTCCTCAAGTGGCACATCCATCTTACGACAGTTGAAGATTTAATGATTATCTGGCAAAAATTCTGGCAAACAGAGATTTTTTAGCTTTAGTAGGCTCACTTGAGTTAACCTCAGTTGGTTTATTCTCAAAGTGTGTTGTATCAAAGCGATATAAAAAGTTCTCATATAAGGTATTCTCCGTGTTTCCTTTGTTTGAAATGCTATCTCCGTTGTAATAATAGCCATTCGGAAGCTTCAGGCTTTCTCCAGAAACATTTGCATAGATGATGTTGATTGGAGATACCGTAGTATCTAAAACATCAAATTTCACTGTTGGATTAAGCCGTATAAGTTCCTCTTTCATTTTTGCAATACCAATATTCTTCATCTTTTTTCCTCCTAACATTTGTTTTGTGAGAATTTTGGTTACTTGGTTTAGACTTGCTAAACTTATATAAATTATAACACATTATGTAAATTTTTTCAATTTTATAATTTCTTACATAATAAAAAATATTTATCTTTCTACATCTTTTTCTAGAGATAGTTTTCTTCTTGTTTGTATGAATTTCTGATTTCATTTCTTTTATTTTTATATCTTTAAATTTTTTAAACTATTATTGCTTTTTTAACCAATCCATAAATTCCTTTTTAGTAATCTCTTTTAGCTTATAAGCATTTTTCTTATCCTTACCTTTATACTTAAACATATTATACTCTATTTCAAAATTTCCACCTTTTGATTTTGCTAATGCTTGTTTTTTCTTATAAACTTTCCTACCGGCGTAACACGCGGATCGTTCTTTACCGTCCATCCATTCTTTTCTTTTGATGCATCCTGTACAACCATAGACCGGAATTTATACATATAGAATGGTTTATTCTGCAGACCGATCCTTTCCTGTTTGA
>CAJMRU010000354.1 GCA_905215845.1 uncultured bacterium | reverse complement strand
ATTTTTATAATAAACATCTTTTAAGTTTTTATTAGCATTTTTATATGCTTCAATAAAGATCATTAAATATGTGATAATTCCAATAGCTCCATTCTCTATATATAGCCAAACATCATGAAAATATTGATAGTTCAAATAGTAATACTTATTATAAAATGGACTTACAAAAAAATTCGTATATTCTGCATTTCCTATTCCAATCCCAAAAAGTTT
This sequence comes from uncultured bacterium, assembly GCA_905215845.1. Lineage (GTDB taxonomy): Bacteria > Bacillota > Clostridia > TANB77 > CAG-508 > CAG-269. The sequence goes on along the minus strand of CAJMRU010000354.1, from coordinate 1,313 downwards.
GGAAAAAATATCATTTTCAAAAATAGTATTTGAAATAGTTGAAATTCCTGTAAATCTATTCAAATCGCCATCTCCATTATATCCTGAATCTCGTGTTGCATATTCAATTAATCCTGATAAACTAAAATTATCAGCATAATTATTTCCCCCATTTTGATTTATTGCAATAAAATATGTTGAAAATGTTGACAATATAATTGCTCCACTAATTAGAGATATTATCATTTTTATAGAAATTCTTTGATAAATGCACACTAATAAAAGCATAACAATAAATTCAATTAAATATATTTTTAATTCGGCTAATGCAGCCATATAAAAAGAAGCCATTATTGTTACTAAAAATACAATCATTTTCTCTTCTTTTAAAAAATATTTTAAAAGAATATGTAATGAATATATTACAAGAATTACATTTAAAGGAGTATTACAACCTGAAAAGTTCCAAAAAATCCCACCTATCATATCTCCAACAATTGTTCCATTACTATAATGAACTCCAAAACGTTCAATAGTACATAACGGAACAGAAATCCAAAAGATAAGCTTTATAAATTTCATAATAATTAAATAGTCATCTTTGTTTAAAAATGTAGCACAAGAATAAAAGAAAGTAAAAAATCGTACATTGTTTCTAATTCCCCATATTAATAATGATTTCTTTTCATGATTAACAATTCCACTAAATACTCCTATACAAATAAATAAAAACATAATTAAATAAATTCTCTTTATTTTAGTATTTCCTTTATTATAAAATAAAGCACATATCCAGCATAATACATTTAAAATATCTCCTCCATATAATATTATTCTAGGTAGTTTAAATGTATATACAAGAATATATGACACAATATAATATAATATCGTGCCAAAAACTAATTTTGTGCCAGTCATTACTTTATTTTTCTTTTGAGTAACATCTTCCACTTTTATTCTCCTTAATCTAAATATTTTTTATTTTCATCATTGTAACCAATTATTTTTGCCGGAATTCCGTCCAAGTATTGCATTCTCTTCTGAGCAACTTTTTAAAACAACAGCTCCTGCTGCAACTGTTATATTATTAGCAAGATAAATATCTCCTAGAATTTTAGCTCCAACGCATACTTTTATATTATCTCCTAGCATGGGACATTCATTACTTAATCCATTATTTCCTATACAATTATCCCCATATAATCTACAATTTTTTCCAATTTTTGCATTACCATTTATCACTATTCCTTGTGAATGATAAATTTTTATTCCAACATCAAAAACATTTTCTCCTGTTTCAATTCCAATTTTTCTTCCTTTTCTATTCATAATAT
>CAJMRU010000353.1 GCA_905215845.1 uncultured bacterium | reverse complement strand
TAGGAGTGGATTATATTGAATAAGAAAAGGGAAAACAAAAGTAAAAATATAAAAAATAAAAAACCAAAGAAGAAAAATAAAAAATTAAGAATAATTTTATTAGTGATATTATTAGTATTAATACTAGCAGGAGGAGTATTTGCATACAAAACCTATAAAAATGGTGGTGGACTAGGAGGAATGCTAGCAACAGTAGCAGGACATGACGAAAATACCAAAAAGAACCTAGGAGCATTTCAAGTATTACTAATGGGAGTAAGTACAGACCAAGCAGGAGTAAACTTAACAGATACAATAATGGTAGCATCATATGATCCAAACAAACAAGAAGCAGTATTAATATCTGTACCGAGAGACTCATACACAGGAACAAATACAAAAAAAGCAACAGCATCGAAAAAAATAAATGCTTTATACAATGTAAGTGGAGACCCACAAGAAACTCTAGATGCAGTTAATAACTTAACAGGATTAGATATAAAATATTATGCAATAATAAAAACAGAAGCATTAATAGAATTAGTAGATGCAATAGGACCAATTGAATATAATGTTCCAATAGATATGGACTATGATGATGTAACACAAGACTTACACATACATTTAAAAGCTGGAGTACAAAAAATAGATGGACAAAAAGCAGAACATTTATTAAGATTCAGACATAATAACGATGGAACAAGTTATCCAAGTGAATATGGAGACAATGATATAGGAAGAATGAGAACACAAAGAGAATTCATTACAGCGGTAGTTGAGCAAACAGTTAAATTAGAAAATATAACAAAATTAGGTGCTATACTAGATGTTGCAAACAGAAACTTAATAACAAATATTGACTTTAAAACATTAAAAGACTACTTACCATATGCAGTAGAATTTAATACACAAAACTTAAAAACAGCATCTTTACCAGGAAGTGTTCCAGATTTAAGGAAAACAAACAATGTAAGTATATTTGTTGTAGACAAAGAAGAAACACAAGCACTAATGCAAGAATTATTTTCTGAAGATGAAACAGTACCAGAAGGAGAAAACACAACAAATACAACAGGAAACACTACATCAAATAACTCTACAACAACAAAGCAAAAAACAAAATCAGAAATAAAAATAGAAATATTAAATGGAACAGGAAACAGTAAAACACTACAAAATGCAATAGATGACTTAAAAAATAAGGGATACAATGTAACAAAAACAGGAACTACAAATGCAACAAGCAAGACAACAATAATAAACAAAAAAGGAATTCAAGAAAGCACAATGCAAGATATAAAAACTACATTAGAAGTAGGAACAATATCAGATAGTGAAGTAAATTCAAGTAAGGTAGATATTACAATAATATTAGGAAAAGACTATAAATAATGATTTTGGGGTCGTGATTTTGGGGTCGGAGACAAAAATCATTTTGAGTAAGAATAAAATTTTGTGATTTTAGAATTGAAGATAAAAAATAAATTTAGATATACATGTGTTAGAAAAATTCTTATACTTTATAACATATAAAAGAATATTATAAAGAAAA
>CAJMRU010000352.1 GCA_905215845.1 uncultured bacterium | reverse complement strand
ACATAAACTATTTCCCATATGCAATATTTTTATTTCTAATACATCAAAATTAATTTCTTTATAATCTTATTATAAAAACTTTTTATATTAGTTTCCATCGATGTTTATTACATTTATATTACATTTTTGTCACTTTTCTATTTTTATTTTCATAATCATAAAAGAGAGAAATTAATAATTTCTCCCCATTTACATTTCAATATATTTTAATAAGTAAAATATTAATTCATCGAATTTATAATATTTATCATTGTATCTATTTCTATATGGCCAAATAATGTATATCTTATACCATTTGCTACGAATATAGCACATACTTTATTTTTTCCTAGTGATTTACTCTCTAATAGATTTACTTTATACCCATCTTCCGAAGTAATTGTACTTACATATTTATATTCCCCTAAATATTCTGAATCAAAATATTGTTGACTACTATCTGAAATGATCTCTATTTTTAAATCAACAGGAGTTTGGTATATTTCTCCAGATGACCACGAATAATATTCATATTCTTCTTGATATTTTAAATTTGTTAAATCTCCAACAATATATGCTCCTATATCAATGCAATTATAGCCTTCACCTATCTTTTCATAATTAATTAATTTATAATTGTTATTTTCTGCATATTCACTTGATAAAAGTTTTATTCCCAATTCATTTTCAATTTGTTCTATACTATCGAATTTTTTCGTTATTACTCCATACTCATCAATATTAGCATCTTTGATGTCATTCACTTCTACAATATACATTTCATCTAATTGTGGTAATTCTTTTCCATTTATACTGTTTGTAAATACTTGAGTTACAGCATATACTGTTGAGAATGAAATAATACAAGTTGCTAAAATTGATATTGCAACTGTTGAAATATTAATTTTTTTACTTCTTTTGCCATTTTTTATATTATTAATAACATTTTCTGATAAATGTAAATGATTTAATTCACTATTAATCTTTTCTTTTATTTCATTCGACATTATCTTCCATCCTCCTTCTTAATTGTTCTCTAGCTCTCTTTAACAGTTGTTGAATATTAGATTCCTTTTTTCCTAACGCTGATGCAATTTCTTTTATACTCATTTCTTGGTAATAATATAATAAAATTACTTCTTTATATTTTTCTTTTAATTCATAAATATATTTTAATATGTGATCTTCTTTAAGTTCTATTTCAGATATTTTATTTTCAAGCTCTTGTTCATCTTCATAAGATATAATTTTTTTGAACCATTGACTTCTTAATTGATTTTTACATTGATTAGTTGCTATTTTCATAATCCAAGCTTTTTCAGATTCTTTATTTTTTAATGTATCATACTTTTTTATTACCTGTATAAAAGTATCTTGAACTACATCTTGTGCTAAATCGTAATCTTTTAAGATTATATAACTCATACGGAGTACACTATTCCCATATTGAGTTATTAGTCTGTCTATCTCTTCATCATTCAGCATTAGTTTTTCACCCCCTAGTATAATAATGTTAGGTTAAGAAATTCAACTTAACATTATTTATTTTTTCT
>CAJMRU010000351.1 GCA_905215845.1 uncultured bacterium | reverse complement strand
ACTTGCTAAAAGAATAATTTAAAATATTTCTAGCTTTTTCATATTTACCGCAGTTGTAAAAGCATTCAGCTAATAATATTAAATCATTCGCATTCATTTCAGCAAAACTTTTTTCTAGACGATTAATAATAATAGCAATATTACGGTAATCAGATTGAGCCATTAGCATTTTTAAACACTCTAAGTTGTTTTGTACCCAAGAAGTATGATTAGCGTAGTAAGAATATAATGCATTGTTTAAATTAAAAAAAGTCTGAGAATAAGTTTCAATTATTTTTTCTTTGTTAAGATTAATATAATCATACAACTTATTATAAAGTAATGCTTCGGGAACTGTATTATACTTTGATATATATGATAAATACAACAAATCATGCTTGATTTTTAGACCCGTTACACCTAACTCCACAATATTAAGCGTTAACAAATTATGTATTGCTTTAATTATTTCTTGTTTAAGTTCATGTGGAAGATAAAGTATTTCACTAGCAATATAATGGGTAATATCCTCTAAGAGAGGGATTGATATTACTTCATTCCAACAAATCATTATCTTAAATACTAGCTTATCAATAATTCCTAGTGCTTCCAAATCAACATTATCAACGCCTTTGCTCAATGTTTCATTAAATATTGAAGGTATCAAACGTGCTAGCGTACTATTACAATCATATTCAATGCCCTTTGACAAATACATATTTCGTAAAAAAATTTTTAGCTTTTCAGGTGTCCCATTGCATATCTTAAATAAAGATTCTAACTCCTCCCTTGTAATATTATCTAATTTATAAATATTCAATAGGATATCTAAAAAAAAATCTTTTTCTTCAAATGGTTTAATTATGATTGGTAATGATGGTATTTTTTCTGCCAAAAATTCGATAACTTCTGAATCAGACGATATAGTACCATCTGTTGTAATGAAAATAAACTTTATGTTATCTGTTCCTAAAAGATTTCCGCAAAGTTCTTGTATTATTTCTAGTGAATTTAAATCGCATTGTTGAAAGTTATCAAATATAAAAATGTACATTTGTTTTTTTGATAACTTACTTATATATCGAGTAAGAACGTTGGCTGTTGAAAAAAAATCTCCATTAACATCAATAAAAATTTTTTCACCTATTTCTAATGCTCCTGATACGAATTTAGTCTTCAAATTAATTTCAGAAATAGTATCTTTGGCTAAGTCTCTTATTTCTTTATAGTTTTTTTGAATAAAATTGGGTAACGAGGATTTTTCTTTTTCAAGTTCTTTAGTAAGTGCAGAAAAATAGCTAGTCGTTTGTGTCTTAACAGGATTAATATGTATGTATTTGTAATTCGAAAAGCAGGAAGAAAAATAGGTTACCAATTCAGTCTTTCCAACACCACTTTCTCCATGAATCCATAATACATTATCGGTGGCAGGCGATAGTATAAAGTTTTTTACTACCATTCTTTCATTTTCACGATCAACAAATTCGAAACTAAATAAGTCTATATTTTTCATTCGTCCATCCTATTCATTAATGTAAGATAATTAGAAATTATCC
>CAJMRU010000350.1 GCA_905215845.1 uncultured bacterium | reverse complement strand
AAATAATTGTCTATATAATAATAGGAGGATTTTTATGGAGGAACTATTTGAACAAATTATTTATCAAGCTATCAAAAAAAATGTAAGTGATATTCACTTACAATGCACAGAAGAAGGAGTAATTAAATTTAGGACTTATGGAGAACTGGTTATTTATGAAAAATACGAAAAAAATGTCTTAATTCAATTGATGAATTATATTCGTTTTATTTCTAAAATTGATTTAAATTATTATCGCAAGCCACAAACCGGACATTATGTTTTTCTATTAAACCATAGAAAATATAATCTAAGAATTTCTTCATTAATTGGAAAAGACATGGACTCTATTGTTATTCGTATTCTTAACAACCATCAAAAATTATCATTAGAAAACATTAGTAAAGATAAGCATGTTTATCATTTTTTAAAAAATATTGTCAAGGAAGAAAGTGGTTTATTTGTAATAAGCGGAGCAACAGGATCAGGTAAATCAACCACATTATATGCTCTTTTAGATGCTATCAATCATACTTTTAGAAAAAATATCATCACGTTAGAGGATCCTATAGAAATTAACAAAGATTACTGTTTACAAATAGAAATTGATGAAAAAAAAGGAATTAATTACCATGAATCATTAAAACAAATTCTTAGACATGATCCGGATGTTATTATGATTGGAGAAATTCGTGATGAAAAAACGGCTCAATTAGCACTTACATGTGCTCTAACTGGTCATCTTGTATTAACAACTATACATGCAAGTAATTGCATTAATACGATTAAAAGACTGGAAAATTTGAATATTTCTTCTCTAGATTTGGAAGATGTGCTTCTTGGTGTTATGACACAAAAATTACGATTTAATCAAAACAAAGATGTTATCATTTTAAGCGAATTTATTGATCATAAACATTTAATGAATTACTTTCATCAAAACAAATTAGAATATTATGATTACTCTAAGGCATTTTTAACTTTAAAAACCATAGGTGTTTTAAATGAAAAATAAATTATTTAATTTAGTAGATTTGTTTATTTTTTTCTTTAATCAGGGGTATTCATTACAAGAAACACTAGATTTTTGTAGTATGTTTGATTATGAAAAAGAAATAATACAAATCAAGGAGTATTTGAATCAAGGTCTATCACTTGATGAAATATTTATGGTATTACCCTTTCCAGCCTTATTTAAAGAATATTTTTCCTTTTTTAAAAATGAATTCACATTAGAAACAGCATTAAGCAAATCTCTTTCTATTTGTAAAAAAAGAGAAGAATACAAAAATACTTTTTTAAAAAAACTAGCTTATCCAGCAATTTTGTTAATCTTTTTATTTGTTTTTTCTATTTTTATTGTCTTTTATTTGTTACCACAAATAGAAATCTTGTTTATTGATTTTAATATTCAAAAATCATTTATAATTGAATGTTTGTTTGTTCTATTACACGCAATACCTATATTTTTAGCTCTATTTACTATTGCAAGTATTATTTTAGTAATATTTATATATCAAAGTATTTCAAAACAAAAATTTAATCATATAGACTTTCTTA
>CAJMRU010000349.1 GCA_905215845.1 uncultured bacterium | reverse complement strand
GATAAGAAAAATAATTATCTTGATCTATGATACTATTTAATGATAAAATCAATATAAGATAAAATATATTAGTTATTAATAATTATTTTGAAATAATAGTAGAAAGAGATTAAAAGAGGGGTTAAATGAGAAATACAAAAGCACATATTGTAAAACATAGAAAGAAAAATGTACGTATATTTCCGATATATAAAATGTTATCATGGGATTTATTATTTTATTTTCCGATAATATTTTTATTTCTAACACAAGTGAAGGGATTTACGGCATCAGAAGTATTATTGGCAGATGCATTTTATACACTGTCAAATACTTTTTGGCAAATACCAATAACAAGATTAGTAGATAGAATTGGAAAAAAGAATAGCTTAATAGTAGGAAATATTTTATATTCATTAAGTATTTTTGCAATGATATTTATGACTCAATATTATGAATTACTTATAACTCAATTTATATACGCATTGGGATATTCAATAAAAGGAATTTGTGAATCAAATATATTATATGATTCATTATCAGGTAGTAAAAAAAGAGGAAAAGTTTTCTCTATGATTGATGGAAAATCCTCTTCTTATTTTTATATTTTTGATTCATTAGCCTCTGTAGTTGCTGGCTTCTCATTTGTAATAAATGGATACATTCCAATGATTTTATGTTTTATTTGTTGTGTAATATCAACAATTATCTCATTTAGATTTAGACATACAACAATATTACAAGAAAAAGTTAAACCTGTAACATTTACATAATATAAGAAACAATTAAAAGACTCTTTTAAATTCTTTATAAAATCGAAACGAATGAGAAATTTAATTTTATTTAATGCAGTATTTATGGGGACTTTATATGGAATTGTTAATTTAAGAAGTAGTATGTTAAGTGAAATGAATGTGCCAGAGCAATACTTTGGAATTATATTTGCAATTTTGCAATTAGTAGCAGCATTAGCAACAAGGCAAACAGATAAGATACATAACAATCTTAGAAATAAGACCTTAACGTATTTAGGAATACCACTTGTATTGTCTTGTATAGGTATTGGATTAATAGGACAAGATAGATTATCATATTCATCTTTGATTTTAATAGTATTATTATTTGCTATACAATTTGCAGTAAAAGGTCCATATTTAGGGTTAATTACTAGATATTTGAATAACTTTACAAATAGAGGAATTAGACCTAAAATATCAGCACTTAGATATCTAACTGCAAACCTAGCAATAGCTATTATATCTTTGTTGTGTTCAGGAGTATTAGCTATTACAAGCACAGCAAATACTTTTATAATTATAGGATGTTTATCAACAGTAAGTATGGTTATATTATTAGATCATATGAGAGGTAAAGTTGGATTAAAACCAGAAGAATATGAAAAAGAGGATATAAGATATAGTATTAATAGACATAAAAAATAATAGATAGATTATTAAAATGTATATATCATCTTTAAGAATTCTTTCAATAGAATATTATAAAATGGAAGAAGAATTGAGAGATCTTTTAGAGTAAGAGGAACAAAGATGAATCTAGGATAATTACT
>CAJMRU010000348.1 GCA_905215845.1 uncultured bacterium | reverse complement strand
ATTTATTAAACTTTTTTTCTTTGAAATATATAATAATTGATCATAGGTAGATTTAGACAGTATAATTTCTTGATCATTTTGGATGATTTTCCCTTGTATTTTATTTTTTGGCTTTTGAATATAATCAGAGATATACAATGTTTTTTCTGTCTGATATTTTTTTGAAGTAGAAACACCTAAAAAATCTATTTGATCATTTTGTAAAAAACGATATATGATTTTTTGATGATAAATTTGATTGATATCTTCTTGAGTTAATAAATGATTATTTTTCTTTTTTAACATAATCGTTGTAGAAGGAATAATTTGTTCTAGTTGTTCATGAATTTGTTTATTAGCTGATTGTGTAAGAGAAAGTGTTAGTAAAATACTTAACAGTGCTAAAAATAATACCTGTACAACGATAAAAGAACTTTTCCATGTCATTTTTAATTCTTTTAACAAAAAATAACAAAATGTTTTTTTACATGTCTTTTCAATACTATTTTCTTTTTTAATCATCGCATTTTGATGAATTAAATGTAATTGATAATCTTTAATTTCATATAAATAATCATGGTATTTTTTAGCTAATAATTCATCATGACTAATAACGATGACTAGTTTTTCCATTGAAAGTTGTTTTAATATTTTAAAAATTTCTTCACTGTTTTTTTCTTCTAAAGCACCTGTTGGTTCATCACATAAAATAATAGGATTTTCTGCAATAAACCCTCTATAAATAGCTACTCTTTGCTTTTGACCACCTGAAAGAATACTTGCTTTATAACGTTGAAGTTCTTTTATTTTTAAGCGTTTTAAATAAATTTCTTTTTTAGCAACTATTATTTTTTTAAAATAGGTTACAAGACTTTCGTTTTCTCTTACACTCATATTTTCAACCAAATGAAACTGTTGAAAAATAAAACCAACATATCTTCTAATATAATGAGGAATCTTTCGAATATCTTTTCCATCAACTTCAATTGTTCCTTGATATTGTTGATCCAAACCACCTAACATATTTAAAAGTGTTGATTTCCCACATCCACTTTGTCCTATAATCACATACATTCCTTTTTTTTGAAAAGACATTGTCATATTCTTAAACAAAGGTCGATCAAAAGACTTTGTTAAGTTTTTGATTTCTAACATATTATTCCTCCCTTAAACATTCATATATTTTTATTTTTTTCATTTTCAATAACATAAATCCACTTAATAAAAATCCCTGTAAGATATATCCTAAAAAATAAAAAACATACAACATATATTTTTGATGATATATTTCAGGTAAAACAAATAAATTGACAATACCAAATACTTTGTTAGAGATATCAAACAAAGTAATAATTTTTAAAAAAAGATTAGAAATCAAACAAGATACACTCCCTATTATCATCATTGTAAGTAATACCTTTTTTAAAATAAACAAGGCTAAGTATTTATCTTGATAACCATTAGCTAGCATCAAAGCATATGTCTTTTGGTTTTCATAAAACATTGATAAAATCATGTAGCCCATTAAAACAACAGCAATCATAAAACTTAAAAAAATAAATATAAAACTTAC
>CAJMRU010000347.1 GCA_905215845.1 uncultured bacterium | reverse complement strand
TTATCTCATAAGGGCAAAAATAAGGGAAAATACATATCATTTCACTAATGAATGGGCTGGAATGTCTGTAAAATAGGGAAAGTTAGAAATATATTTCGGCAAACTTGAAATTTTCTTTTTAGAATGAATTATTTAATTTCTACAATAGCACCATATTTCGTATGCGGAAGATATTGTACCTTTAAATAAGTATTTTTATCAATATACCTTGAAAATACTGTGATTTCGATTTCATCATCTTTAACTTTATCATATAGAAAAATACTTCTTCTTTCAGAAGATATATCTGCACCACCATGAGATTGTTCAGTTACATATCCTTCTGCATAACTATACTGTTTGTTTATGATGTAAGGCATATCTAAAACAAAATCTTTCAAATATAAGATTAAAAGAATAGCTACTATAACAAGAATGGTATTAGCCAATCGAAGAAATATTATATCATTTTTTCCAGTATATTCTTTTTTTATCGCTTCTTTATCAAAAAATATCGAATAGATAAGTTTTCTTTTTTTAATTAGATAGATAATGCAAGCAATTAACGCTATAACAAATAATGAAACTCTTATAAACAATCTAAATATAGCAAAATCCATAATATCATCCCCTTAAACTTCAAGTTTGTTGCTTACATTATACTTCATCAACCTAAAGAATGGAAGATTTTTTCTTGCCTCCCAAAGCAAAAGCACCTGTCATTTTCAAAACGAAGACAGCAAGTGTCTTAGAGTTCCACATTCTATTTTGAGTGCAAAAAAGCAGGAGAACTTTTCAGATTTCCTGCTTAGTAAAGCTGTGAAGATTTAATTGTAGTCAGTTTTTCTTATACCATCCGAAATTTATACTTTAATGTTCTCTCATAACAAAAATCAATTTTGTCCTCCAACAAAAATACCGTTTGGGGGATTATCCCATATAAAATTATCCTCAGCCACTTCGCTCTCCAATGCAATTTCAATTTTATATATCCCCACATTTTGAGCATTTTCATCATCCTCACTATACATATAAAAATTCATACAATACCGTTCCTTCTCTGTCAATATGAGATACATACCATCCAATTCCGTTTTCCTTTTACCATAGTTGCTTTCACTTGATGATGCACAATCGCCCTCAAACCTTTGGATACTGCCCTCAATATAATCGAAAAAAGCAGAGATTTCAGTGTCTAAATTCTCAATGTTCTTTTTGCTTTCTTCGGAAAATAGAGATTTGAGTTTCTCTGAATCCTGTTGCTTACATGCCTCGATAATTTGTTGACACATCTTATCCGTTTCATTTTGTTCAGAGCTAAACCAGTCATTGAAATATTTGTTAGAGCAGCCTGTTAAACCGAGTATAATAATCACACTGGAAAGCAACAATACTTTTTTCATATAATTACATCCTTTACTGAATAATTGCAAAATCACTTATTGGATTAAGGTCATTACAAAAAATTTCTTACTATCATTATACTTCATCAACCTAAAGAATGGAAGATATTTTCTTACTCCCTAAAGCAAAAGCACCTGTCATTTTCAAAGTGAAAACAGCAAGTGCTTTAG
>CAJMRU010000346.1 GCA_905215845.1 uncultured bacterium | reverse complement strand
GAAATAAATCTAATAATGTTTATAATAAAAATGATGAATTTTAGATATAATATTTAAAGACTAACCTATAATATATTTTCAAATTATAAGTTAGTCTTTGTTTGTTTCATAAGATATAATTGACATAATTAATTTTTGAACTTTTAGAATATTTACATTACATATCTTGGTTATTTAACAAAAATTTTATATAAAATTCCTGTAAAAATTGTAAATCAAATTATTGTTTAATAATATCAATTAATATATTTTTGGCAGCTTCTCTTCCTGAATATGCAGCCCAAGCGACAGTTCCTTTAATCCCTGCTAAGTCTCCTCCTGCATATACTTTTTCCTTTGATGTTCTATATTTTTCATCTATTTTTATATTTCCCCATTTATTTAATTCAAGTCCTATTTTATTTACTATTTCTGATGTTTTTGAACCTAAAGCCATTATAACATAGTCCATATCTATTGTATAATTACTATTCTCTATATTAACTGGAGATAATCTTTCTTCTTCCTCTTTTTTTATCAATTCTGTTCTTATTAATTCTATCTTTTCTACTGATTTTTCTCCTATAATCTTTACTATGTTATTTTTAAATGCAAATTCTATTCCTTCCTTTTTTGCTTCTTCTATTTCCTTTCTTTCTGCTGGCATTTGTTCTTCTTCTCTTCTATATAAGATTGTTACTTTTTTAGCTCCTAGTTTTTTTATTGTTCTTGCACAATCTATGGCAACATTTCCACCTCCAATTATTGCAACATTTTTATTTTTATAATTAGGATGCAAATTATATTCTAATAATTCATTTCCACCATATACTCCATTTAATTCTTCTCCTTCAATTCCCATTTTAGTTGATTTATTAGCTCCTATGCTTAAAAATATTGCATCATATTCTTTTTCTAATTCTTCTAATTTTAAATTTCTTCCTAGTTCTTTTTCGTATTCTACTTTTATTCCTAATTCTAGTATTTGTTTTACTACCTCTTCTACTCTATTCTTTTCTAGTCTAAATTCTGGAATTCCAAATACTAATAAGCCACCTAAATATGTATATTTTTCGTATATAGTAACATCAATACCTTCTTTTGCTAAAAATGCTGCACATGTTAGTCCTGATGGTCCTCCTCCTATTATTGCTACTTTTTTATTCTTTTTTTCTTTTTTCTCGTAGCAATCTGCTAATTTATAATTTTGTTCTTTTGCTTTTTCATATACAAAGTTTTCTAACTCCCCTATTGATACAGGTTTTCCTTTTATTCCTCGTACACATGAACCTTGACATTGTTTATCATGAGGGCATATTTTTCCGCATATGCCTGATAATACAGTTGTTTCAGATAAAATTCTATATGATTTTACATATTCTTCTTTTTTTAATGCTTCTATAAATCCTGGTATATTATTATGTAATGGACAGCCTTTTTGAGAACATGGTTTTAGCTTACAATTTAAACATTTTATTGTTTCTTCTTGTTTTTCATTTTTCATTTTTTTGTAATTCCTTATTTATATATTTAGGTTTTTAGATGGTTCCCATAAACCTTTTTATATTTTATTTATTA
>CAJMRU010000345.1 GCA_905215845.1 uncultured bacterium | reverse complement strand
ATAAAAATACTATTTTTGTATATTTTGAGGATAAAAATAAATTAAATAATAATGAATTTGTTTTTGACAAGTTTAAGACTTTAGGAAAAGATGATTATTTAAATGGTTTTAAAGAGTTTGATAATATAACAATTGACCCAGATGAAATGAGAATTTTATTATTCACCTCTGGAACTACTGGAAATGCAAAAGGTGTTTGCCTTTCTCAAAGAAATATTTGCTCTGATATACTTTCTACATATGGTATTGTTAAAGTAAAAAGAAGTGATTTATTCTTCTCTGTTTTACCTCTTCACCATACATATGAATGTACAATAGGATTTTTATTACCTATATATAGTGGTGCAAGTATTGCTCATTGTGAAGGATTACGTTATATTGCTAAAAATATGTCTGAATTCCACCCTTCTGTAATTCTATGTGTACCATTACTTTTAGAGAAATTACATAAAACAATAGTTAAAAATATGAATAAATCTTTACCTGAAAAATATGCTAAAAAAGATACTTCTGAAAATCCTTTTAATGAATTACCTTTCTTTATGAAGAAAATCGTTAAAAATAAAGTTAAAAACACTTTAGGTGGTAGATTAAGAGCATTTATTGTTGGAGCAGCTTCTGTAAATCCAGATATTATAACTGATTTCAGAAAATTAGGTTTTATTACTCTTCAAGGTTATGGATTAACTGAATGCTCTCCTTTAGTTGCAGGAAATACTGACTTTTTCCAAAAAGATGATTCAGTTGGATTACCAATACCAAATGTTGAATATAAAATTAATAATCCTAATGAAGAAGGTGTTGGTGAAATTATTGTAAAAGGTCCTAATGTAATGCTTGGATATTATAATAATGAAGAAGAAACTAAAAAAGTTTTAAAAAATGGTTGGTTCTATACAGGTGATTTAGGTAAAATTGATGAAAACGGATATTTATATATTACTGGTAGATGTAAAAGTGTTATCGTTACTAAAAATGGTAAAAATATTTATCCAGAAGAAGTTGAACATTATTTGAATACTAGTCCTCTAATTTCTGAAGCGCTTGTTTTAGGTATTCAAAAAGAAGATGATGACGAAACATATATAAATGCTCAAATTTATCCTAATCTTGAAGCTATTTCTGAATATTTAAAAGGTAGCGTTCCTACTACTGCTGAGATTAAAAAAGTTATTTCAGATGTTGTTTCTAGTGTTAATAAGAAATTACCTAATTATAAACATATAAAGAGTTTTATTATTAGGGATAAGGAATTTGAGAAAACTACTACTCAAAAAATTAAGAGGTATGGGGATAATATGAAAACCGAAGATAAATAATCTTCGGTTTTTATTTGTTTCCTTTTTATGGTGCAAAATTTCAACTTTATATGCGATAAAAAACAACCTATAAACTTTATAGTCTATAAGTTGTTACTTGGTGGCTTCAAGTGGAATCGAACCACTGACACGAGGATTTTCAGTCCTCTGCTCTACCAACTGAGCTATGAAGCCATTTTCTATTATCCAGAAAATTTTTTAAGCCTTTTTTAAATAAAAAAAATGGCGACCCGGAACG
>CAJMRU010000344.1 GCA_905215845.1 uncultured bacterium | reverse complement strand
GAATAATTTATAAAAATTCGTAGAAAAATGTGTCTAAAAACTTGACCTAAATCCACTCTGCAGGTGTGTTCGCTTCGTACGTTACTGGTAGTGTGTACCATAGCGACGGATTCCGTTCAGTGCTTGTCGTGTAGCACTTTGAATGTAATTTATTATTAAAGAAGGAGAGTGTAAGGGACTGTAAGAAATTTGTTTTAAAGATTTTAAATTAACCAAAAAATCCTAAATAACATATAATAACTCATAGGAGGAATCAAAATGTTAGAATTTATATTAAGTACAATATTCTGGACATTAGCCTTTTATGGGTTATTTGAGCTTGCAAAAAATATTATATATATATGTACATACACAAAACTAAAATCAGACGGAATATATGTCATAATAGCAGTAAAAAATCAAGAAGATAAAATTGAAGGATTTTTACGCTCAATATTATTTAAAATATTATATGGCAGAGAAGAAGAACTTAAAAATGTCATAGTAGCAGATTTAGAATCTAAGGATGATACAAAAACAATAGTAAAAAAATTATCAAAAGATTATGAATGTTTAAAAGTCTTAAGTTGGAAAGAAACAAGAGAATTGATGGATAATGTAGATGAAAATTAGTTATAGAAACTATGAAAATAAATTTAAATTGTAGAATTTCTTCCAAATTTATGATATAATTTACAAAAAAATTAGGAGGTAAGATATGCCTAAGTTTTTTGTGACATCAAATGAAATTAAGAATGATAAAATACAAATAAAAGGTGAAGATGTAAATCACATAAAAAATGTATTAAGAGCAAAAATTGAGGATAAAATAGATATTTGTAATACTGATGAGATGAAAGATTATAAATGTGAGATTGAAGAACTTACAAACGAGTATATAAACTGTAAAATCATTTCTGAAAAACAAAATGATTCAGAATCAAATATTGAAATAACAATTTTTCAAGGTTTGCCAAAAGCAGATAAAATGGAATTGATAATTCAAAAGTCAGTTGAATTAGGAGTAAATAAAATAGTTCCAGTTGATATGAAAAGATGTGTTGTAAAGCTAAAAGATAAATACCAAATAAAAAAAGTAGAAAGATGGCAAAAAATTTCTGAAGTAGCATCAAAACAATGTGGGAGAGGAATTATACCAGAAATAGGACAAGTTATTAAAATAAAAGAAATTGTAGACAAAATTAAAGAATATGATACAATATTACTAGCATATGAAAAAGAAGAAAATAATTACTTGAAATTTGAAATAGATAAATTAAAAAAATTAGAAAAAGATAAAAAGAAAATAGCCATTGTAATTGGTCCAGAAGGAGGGCTAGAAGAAGATGAAGTAAAACTGCTTCAAGAAAATGGTGCAAAAGTAATAACCCTAGGAAAAAGAATTCTTAGAACAGAAACAGTAGCTTTAAATATGATTAGTATATTAATGTATGAACTAGAATTTTAGGAGGAAAAAATGCTAAAAAAAAAGGATAAAGGAATGAATAAGGAAACTAATAAAGAGATGATAAAAAAAGAAGAAAAAGATAAAAAATTGCCAAAAGGAATTTCTCAAAATATATT
>CAJMRU010000343.1 GCA_905215845.1 uncultured bacterium | reverse complement strand
TATAAAAGAATATAGAATAGTTAAATAATAAAGTTATTTAATTATTCTTATTTTCTTGATTAAAGAAAGTTCAAAATAAATATGCATATAAGCACAGATAAAACTTTTAAATCATGTCACTTTTTTATATCACACAAAAAACTACTAAAATCATCACCAAACTACAAAAAAATCATAAAATATAATAGCTAACTTTATGAGGTGATATAATGGAAAAAATAAAAAAGGGAGATATAGTAGTAAGAAAATCATATAACAAAGACATTTTATTCAATGTAAAAAGAATATATAAAGTTAATAACGAAAAAATGGCAATATTAACAGGAATAACAAAAAGAGTAGAAGCAGACAGCAAAATAGAAGATTTAGAAATTGTAGAAAAAGAAATACTTAATGAAAAATTAAATAGAATTCAAGCTAAAATTGATACTAAAATAAATGAAACAGTAAATAAATATAAAAACAAAAAAATAAAAGTTAGAGATTATGCTAATATAAAAGAAGAAATTATAACTGGAAAAATTCTACATTTAGATGGAGATAAAAAATATAGTCAAAAAGCATATATTCAATATAAAAAAATGGGATTAAATGCGATTGTAAAAAATATACCAGAGTATAAACAACCTACTCTAGTTTATAAATTGTTAAAAATATATACCCCTGATATATTAGTTATAACAGGACATGATGGAATAATAAAAAAAGCCAAAGATTACAATAATATATATAATTACAGAAACTCAAGATATTTTATAGAAACAGTAAAAGAGGCAAGAAGATATGACGAAGCAAATGGAAATAAATTAGTGATATTTGCAGGAGCTTGTCAAAGTTATTATGAAGCACTTATATTAGCAGGGGCTAATTTTGCATCTTCACCAGCAAGAATATTAATTGATTTTATAGATCCAATAATAGTTGCAGAAAAAGTAGCATATACAGAAAGATATAAATATATTACAATTGAAGATATAGAAAGAGAATTAAGAGATGGAAGAAGAGGGATTGATGGAATAGGAGCAAATGGTAAAATGTATATAAAAAAGTAAATGTAACAATATTGTAATATAAATGTAACATAAATAAAATAAACCCTAAAAGAGAGGAACAAAACCCTATGAAATAGCTACTTACACACAAACTGACCGAAAGATACATTTTTTGACAATGTATAGCTAAAGTGCTATAATCTACCTAGTCTAAAGGGAGTAGGTGATGAAATGATTTGTAGAAATGATATAGCAAATCTAAAAACTGACATCTTAGAAAAGGTAGGACAAAAAATAATAGTAAAAGGTTCGCTTGGAAGAAGTAAAGCCTTTGAAAAAGAAGCTACAATAGAAAAAGCATATCCAAATATTTTTGTAGTAAAATATGAGGAGAATAATAGAAACGTAACATATAGTTATACAGATGTTTTAACAAGAACAGTAGAAGTTGAAGTATTTGATGGTAATTCATATAGTCCATTAGTTCCACCACCTGTTGAAACAAAGAAAAAGATTAATTTATAAATAAGTTAATAAAAGTATAAAAAGCTATTCTATAATTAAATATAGGGTAGTTTTTTATT
>CAJMRU010000342.1 GCA_905215845.1 uncultured bacterium | reverse complement strand
AATATAACACAAAGTTAAAAGTATTGCAACTATTTTTTTGCAGTAATTAGACCAGCATTATTGAAAAATTCCAATAACTTGAATTTAAATTGAATATTTTTATTAGATGTGTCTGAAACTATTGAAAATTCCTCATCAGTTAGGCTTTTATCAAGAACTTCCTTGGATTCATCAGGTACAATTCCTGAAGATACATCTACAAAACATAATGGAGGAAACATAACACACCACCAATTTTGACCTTGGGCTTCACCTATTTCAACTCTTAAAGCATCATAAAAACCAGCAGGAAGGGATATATCGCCATATTTTTTAGTAGGGAATTCAAAGTTTCCGATGTTTATATTGACATCATAATTATAGCCTTCATTATGAATTGTATCTAAAGCAATTTGTTTAAATGTATTTTTATTTTTTTCTACTAATGAAATTGCTTCTTCTTTATTAGAGCAATTATTACAGATGGAATTCATATAATTTAATAAGCTATCCCTAACTTTATATTTTAAATCTTGATCTTCTTTAGAATCACTATTAGCAAGAACATGTAATCTAAATACACTATTAGAGATGTCAGTAGATATATATTCAGCATATGAAAATGCACAAATGCTGGTATATATAAATAGTAAGAAACTTAAAGTAATAATCATTTTAAATTTTGAGTTTTTTAACAAATTAGATAATTTTTTCATAAGTTACCTCCAATGAATTTTTAATATAACAAAATATATTTTATATAAAGTTTTTTACAAAGGAACAAATATAGTATAGGGTAGGAACAGTTTTTTAAAATTAGGAAATTAATGATACCTTTTTTGTTCCAAAAATATTCTGATATTTTAAGTATTAACAAAAAAAGAAAATTTATACATTGTTGGGAATTTTTCAAAAAGGGACTAAAAAAGCAAAAATAAGACAAATAAAATGCCTGAAAATAGGCTCTACTGTCGAATTTGAACGATGAAATATAATTGAAATATTATTGACATATTTGAAATATAATGGTAAAATTTACCAGAAGAAAACAGAAGAAAATAATGCTTTCCGTATCTAATTATGAATTTGAAAGGAATGTTTTTAATGTTAGAAAATAAGAATTCAAAAGACAAAGTATGTGCTTTTTATGCGAGTGATTATCATTTTGAAATGATGACATTACCTTACATAAGTAAGAAACTTGATGAAAGTAAAAAAGTTGTGATACTTTCAGAAAATGATTTAAATGACACAATAAATGTTTTAATGGAAAGAACTAATTTAAAAACTGATAAAAAGAAGAAAATATTAAATTTGAATTGGAATAATAATGATTTAGAAAAATTTAGAATGATAAGTGAAAATGTAAAGAATCAAGAAGAAACAATAATATTTGTAAAAGGAAGAGAAAACTATATAAATAATGTTAATAAAAATATAGAAAAATGGATAGAAAATGATGTGAACTCAAAAGTCATTAACTGTTACGACATACAAGAGATTGGTAGTGAAATGAATAGAATAATGGAGAATTATGGAACAATATTAAGCACATCAGGTGAAAAAGCTATTGAACTATTATAAAAAAAATGATATAAC
>CAJMRU010000341.1 GCA_905215845.1 uncultured bacterium | reverse complement strand
CTAAAGCACTTGCTGTTTTCACTTTGAAAATGACAGGTGCTTTTGCTTTAGGGAGCAAGAAAATATCTTCCATTCTTTAGGTTGATGAAGTATAATGTAAGCAACAAACTTGAAGTTGTAAAGGAGACCAACTATGAAAGATAAAAGCATTTTAATCAGTGTGGGAATTATTATTTATATTGTTATGTCTGGAATTGATAGATTTGTTTATCATATACCTAATGTTATTTATATTCCAGTAGCAATTTTCGGTATTGCTTTGATTTTAATTGGCTTTTTCAAGGATAAATCTAAATAACAAAATTAGAAGTTGTGGAGGTGTGATATGAAAAAATATTTGGTCACAGTGCTTATGTGCATTATAGTTCTCGGATTATGTTCTTGTGGGGGTAATGTAGACAATGTAAAAACACATGAGGTCGAGTCACAAATATACTCTCAAGAAGATATATCAAAAGCTATTAAAACAATAGAGAAAGAATTTGAGAAAAACTGGAAAGGTTGTACTCTTACTGAAATCTATTATGCAGGCGATGATGAAATATCTAACGAGTATAAGGATTGGACAAATAGGAACGAGGCTCATGAGGTAATTGTATTAGTATCATCTTTTGATGTTGATTCGTCAGGTGGAGACGGGTCTTTGAATCCCAATGAAACCTATGATGATTGGAAATGGATATTAGTTAGAGATAATGGTGGTCAATGGAAGCATGTTGATCACGGGTATTAAACAACTTCCAGTTTGTATAACTGGCAACCAACCACAATTAAATCTTCACAGCTTTGCTAAGCAGGAAATCTGAAAAGGTCTCCTGCTTTTTTGCACCAAAAATTGAATATGGAGCTCTAAGGCACTTGCTGTTTTCACTTTGAGAATGACAGGTGTTTTTTAGGAAACAAGAAAAATCTTCCATTCTTTAGATTGATGAAGTATAATGAACACAGTATATTTCTGCGAATTATAATTATGGAAACTGATATGAGGAATAAATATGAAGCATTATTTATTTTGGGAAAAGCAATCTATAAAAGAGTTTTGGGAAAAGGGATTATTTATAGATAAGGTATTTATGATTACCTATTCTATCCTTATGTTATTTTTTTTCGTTGCTTTCATTGGCATGAGTTTAAGCACAGACAGTCCATTATCAACAGGAATGTTGCTGGGCGTTCTTTGGATAGTTATATTTTTAGGGCTACCTTTTTTGGGACATACAATAGAAAAATCATATTGGGTAAAATTTGAAGATACTTATGTGCTGCATCATGAAGCTTTTATATATAGGAAAAAAATTATTTATAAAGAAGCAAAATATATTGTAATAGGAGAACCTTATATTCGTCCTAATAGGTCATTATCGGAAGCATTTTATGAAAAATTGGGTAATTATATCAATGTTTTATCTTCGGACAAGAAGATATTATTTTCTGTGCGCTATTCTGAAGAACTATTAAAAATGCTTCAGGAACGATGTGAAAATATAGAAATTATAAAAAAATAAGAGTTTTACTAAGCAGGAGATCCAAAAAGATTTCCTGCTTTTTGCACCTAAAATTAAATATGGAACTTTAAGGCACTTGCTATTTTCGTTTTG
>CAJMRU010000340.1 GCA_905215845.1 uncultured bacterium | reverse complement strand
AGAAATACAACCTTAAGAGTAAATAAAATAAAAAGTTCTATTCACGAATTAATGAAATATTTAAAAGAAAATAATATAAAATTTGATAGAGTTTTATGGTATAATGATGCATTAGTAATTAAAAATGCAAAAGAAAAACAAATAAAAAAATTAGACATATATGATAAAGGATATCTATATTTGCAAAGTTTATCTAGCATGATACCTCCAGTAATCTTAGACCCAAAAGAAGGAGAAAAAGTACTAGATTTAACAGCAGCTCCTGGAAGTAAAACTACTCAAATGGCTGGAATGATGAATAATAAAGGATATATTTTAGCAAACGAATTAGATGCTATTAGATGTGAAAGATTAAAATATAATGTAGAAATGCAAGGTGCTAAAATTATTGAAGTAATAAATAGGAGAGGCGAAAGTATAGGAAAAGAATATAAAGAATATTTTGATAAAGTTTTACTAGACGCACCATGTAGTGGAGAAGGAAGATTTCTAGGTAATAATGTACAAACTTATAGAAATTGGTCTAAGAAAACAGTTTTACAGCTTTCAAAATTACAGAAAAAATTGTTTAAAAGTGCATATGATTCATTGAAAAAAGGTGGAATAATGGTATATTCTACTTGCACATTAAACTTACAAGAAAACGAAGAAGTATTAGATTGGGCAATAAAAAATCTTAACATTAAGTTATTAGACATTGATATTGAATTTAAAGAAAAAATGCAAGGATTCACAGAAGATGTAGATCCTAGTATAAAAAAAGCAATAAGAATATTACCTTCAAAAGATAAGGAAGGATTTTTTGTAGCAAAATTAAAAAAGATATAATATAAAATATAACAAAAGAGAAATCTAAAAAATATTTATTTAAATACATACTTGAAGGGAATAGACTAATAATGGCTAAAATGGTTTTAGAAATAAAAGATAAAAATTCATCTTCACTTGCAAAAGCTTTTAGAGCATCTTGATAGTTATTTTTAATGACTTCATAAGCTTCTTGTTCTTGAATAAGTTGTTGATTGAATGTTGTAACCTTAGTTTTTAATTCAAGGTATTGATTTTTGATATATTCATAACTTTGTTGAATACTTTCAATTTCTTTAGAAAGTTGTTGATATTGTTGTTGTAATAATTGATAATTCTTTGATACTTCACCTATTTCATAATCTTTCATTGTTTGATCAACTTTACCAGATAATTGATGTATTTGGATTTGAATATCTTCTAACTGCTTTTCTTGTTTATGATTTTTATTTTCATAATCATCTTTATCCTTTAATGAAAGAGCTACACTTTTCTTTAGTTTTTGAATATATTTCATTTCATCTTGCAAATTTAAATACTCTTTTTTTAATCTTTCTTCATTTTTAGATAAACTATCTAATTCTTTAATAAAGATTTCTTTAGAAATTTCTTCTTGAATATTTAATTCACTTGAAAGCTGTTGTATTTGTTTAAAAAGTAATTCTTTTTTTTGATCTAACAATAAAATACTTTGTAAGATTTCTTGCAAATGATTTTCTTGTTGTTTTGATTTCTTAACTTGTTGATCTAATTTTTCTTTTGTAATATCTTCTTTTTCTATTTGTGCTGGATGAGG
>CAJMRU010000339.1 GCA_905215845.1 uncultured bacterium | reverse complement strand
AAATTATTTTCATAATCTAAAGAAAAATAAGAAGCATACAATAAATCCAATAAAAAATAAATAGATAAATTACTATTAAAATTTGCAATATTATGCGTTAAATTTTCTCTTGTAGAAATATACAATTTAGCATCACTCATTTGACTTAACGTATTTTCTCCAAAAGAAGTTAAACTTAAAAAAGGAATATTTTTCTTTTGACATGTTTTTGCCATATTGATAAGTGTCTTGGTTTCTCCAGAATAAGAAATAAAAATCACACAATCCCCTTTAGGAATACAATTTACTTCATAACGTTGATAATTTAAATTATTAGTAATATATACATTCTTTCCTATTTTCATCATTTTTTCTTTAAATGATTCTGCTATATTTAAAGCTGTTCCATATGAATAAATATGAATATTGTTATTATTATTTAATAATTGAACAGCTTTTTGAAATAAATCATGATGTAATAAAGATAACGTATCTTTAATTGTTTCTTCATATAAAGAACCCATTTTATTAGCTATTTTAAAAATAGTATCCCCTTGATCAAAAGGTAAATTAGGATCAACTGTCCCAAATTGCTGATTTAAATACTCAATTTCACTTAAATAAGCCTTCTTAAAATTATCAAAACCTTCAATTCCAATTTTCTTACATAAATTTAAGACTGTTGCTGGTGACGTATAAGTTTCTTTAGCAATACTTCTTGCTGAATAATTTTTTATTTTTTCCCCTAATTGAATAATAAAATCAGCAATCACAATTTCACTTTTAGAAAAATCAACTTTATTCGTTAGTTTATCAATTAATAACATACCATCACATCCTTTTTTGATATCATAGCATATAATAAAAAAGAAAACAAAAACACAGTTTTTCTACAAAAAAACTCTTCATGTTATTATATAAAAACACCTTCCATTAATTTATTTTATATAAGAATTATTTGCTTTTCTTATAAAGCCTTTCTAATTTTGAAATATTATCAAATCATATCTGATTTTCGCCAAAAAAGGCCTTCTGAACAAGCTATCTTTTGCATAAGTGCCTGTATTTCCTTTGATGGATTATACACTGTTAAATTTAAACTATCCCATTCAAAAACCACAAGAACATTTTCATCTGGAAGCAATATATTCAACCAACCTGAATGGTTATTCATGATTGTATTGATTGCATCCTCTACTCTTTGTAAAGATGGTCGGTCAATCCAATCATCCAATTGTATAGATACATGATAATAACACATTAATTTTATAATGATATTTACAAATTTATCTTTCAGCAAAAAATGTTTATCACTATTGAGTAAATAACATTCCACATCAAAAAATTGTCCTCTTGAACTTGGTTTTACCTGTTCAGGAAGAAAATCTATCACATAGCATGGCTTCTCTAATAATTCTTCAATTTTACTTACTGTTTGTTCCACTTTAGTTCACCCATCCTCTTTTAAATATTCTTCTTATAGTATAACACTTTATTCTAAAAACATCTTTTACACCTGCACACTTATTACTTAGTTGGTAAATATTAAGCAATCAAAAAAGATGCCTATTGAGCATCTCGGCTCTATACTAAAACTGGAGGGGAAATATATCCTGCTCCAGTTTTCTTATAT
>CAJMRU010000338.1 GCA_905215845.1 uncultured bacterium | reverse complement strand
CATACATTTCCTGCAACAAAATAACCTTTCGCGCCTTTAAAAATCATCCTTTTTAACCATCCTTTAAAAGTATTTGCATTCATATCATAGTCGCCATCAATATTTATGTAATATTCTCTTTTGTGCAATTTTAAAAAGTACTTTGAATAAATTTCTACAGGAGTATTACAACACCCTAAAATTATAATATCGTAATTACCCAAAAGATATTTATTAATTTTAAAACTAAATGAAGATTCTTTCTTTATATTAACACCGTTAAGATAATAAGTTAAATAATTTGATTTTTCACTTAAAGACCATTCTTTGTTTCTATTTTTTGACTCACTTCTTTCATACAAGACTGTTAAATCATATTCTTTAGCAATCCCATTAAAAAAAGCTGTTCTATATGGTACTTCAATGTTTGAAATATATAAGATCTTTTTTCTCAATTTTATCACCCTTTAGTTCCCATTTGTTTATTTATATCTTCATCAACAATTTCTTCGCCTGTTTTATTTTTTAATTGTTCAAGCGATTCTTGAGATAAACCATTATTTACTACACAATTCATATCACAAGTTGAGCATTTATCTAATTGTTCTTTTGTAACTTTACCATCTCGTAAGTCACGAACTATCTTATTTTCATACATAGAATATTTTTTTTTCTTAAAGAATCTTAAAACTTTATGTCTAAATACCCACCATGCAGGTTTCCAAATATATTTATGCATAGCAGGACTTACAGAGCCTATCATCCAACATTGTCTATCACAATGTCTTACTTTAGTTCTAACATTTTCTGCTTGTTCAGAGTTCCATAGATCATCCCATGTTGAACATTCATTTAAATTTCCCATTACTTCTTTGTCTTTTGTTCCATTACATGGCATTACATCTCCATAAGGATCTATAAAAAATGTATCAAAAGCCATATCACATGGTAATAATCTTCTTTGACCATATATATAATTAATCAAGCCATGATTAAAATACGCTCTAAACCATTTCTTTGGTGAATTTGAATTCAATAGTTCATTTACTAAATTCTCAAAGTTTTGAGCAACCATTGGCCTATCTTTAATTATGTTTTTTGCCTCAACAAAATAAAAGCTATTATGAAGTGATGCTGTTGCAAATTCCATATTCATTTCATTAGAAATATTATATAAAGGAACTATATCTGGAGCGTTTTTATCTTGTACCGTCATACCAAATCCAACATCTTTTATTCCCATTTCTTTTAGTTTCTTTAGAGTTTCATAGCCTCTTTTATATCCATCTTTTAATCCCCTAATTTCATTATTAGTTTCTTCTAATCCCTCAATAGATATCCTTATTCCAATATTCGGAAATCTTTTTGCCATTGCTATAATTCTATCTGTAAAGAATCCATTTGTAGAAATAACTATTCTATCTGATTTTTTGTATAATTCTTTTACTACTTCTTGTAAATCTTCTCTTATAAAAGGTTCTCCACCTGTTATATTGGTAAAATACATTTTAGGTAATTTTTTTATTGTTTCAATTGAAATCTCCTCATCTGGTTTTGATGGGCATTTATATCTATTACACATTGTACATCTAGCATTACATCTATATGTAACTATTACTGTACCATTTAATTTTTTTT
>CAJMRU010000337.1 GCA_905215845.1 uncultured bacterium | reverse complement strand
CTTTTTTAATAAATATTATAATTATATTTTAGTTTTTCATTGTTAGTACATATATCTCCTTAACTTATTTTTTCAGTTATATATTGTATGCATATTATTTTCATTATTTTCTCCTATACACATTTTTATTTTATCTTTCTTCAATGTTACCAGCGGCTTTAATGAAAAATTTTGTGCAATAGTTGTATTTGTAGAATCCATATTAGAATATGGCAAAATTCTATTGGGGAAAAATGTAAGGGTTGCAAATATAGCATAACCATTAGTAGAATCATCTACAGCTCTAGAAGATATCCAATATTTAGGTCCTCTAAGCAATTCCAATGTTACATCATTTTTAAAATCATTAATTTCCAAAGGTACATTATAACTAGTCTGGGTTATTGTAAGACTTTGTGCACGAGTCATTCCTTCAGTAGTAGGTGTATTATAATATTTATCACTTTTTTCTACCCCTGTACTATTAGTTATTGTTGTATCTATTCCAGCTCCTTTTTCATGTTTATATAGGTTAGGATAGAATGCATAGTATTCATAAAAGGTTCTTTTTTCTCCTATACGACTACCACCTGTCGATACATATGAATTTATTTTATTTAATGCATTTTGATTAAGTTCATTTTCAATATCTTCTATTTTTATATTTCTTGCAATTGCACCAATACTATTATTACTATATAATTCCTGGCAAGTCTTATCAAGTAAATATACGCTATTATTATATCCTAAAGCTCCTCCTAATCCCATAGCTGCTGTCGTTGCTTGAGTAGATACTAATATC
Organism: uncultured bacterium; assembly: GCA_905215845.1. Classification (GTDB taxonomy): domain Bacteria; phylum Bacillota; class Clostridia; order TANB77; family CAG-508; genus CAG-269. Next base: position 847 of record CAJMRU010000337.1, on the reverse strand, counting down.
ACTGTCCCATCATCATTTATTTTATACACTCTCCATATCAATTTTTCTTGATCAATATTTTTATCTTCTATATATCCAGAATATTGTTTTGATATATAATAAGAATTATTTGATGATGGTATATAATTAACATAATCTCCAATTTGTAATTCTTTTGGTTTTACATTGTTTATGTAAACTTTTTTATATTCTATTATTCTTCTTATAAGTTCTTCTTCTGTTAATTCTTCTTCTTCCTCTTCTTGCTTTGGTAACAATTTTTTAGATTTTAGAAATAATAATGTAGATGCCATTACTAAAAATTCACTGGCTATTTCTAAATCCATACTTTCCATTTGTCTTAAATATTCTATATATTGTTCTGTTATTTCACTTAAATTTATGTCATATATATTCATTTTATTTTTTTCAATTAAATGGCACAATAAATCAAGTGGTCCTTCAAAATTTTCTATTTTTATGGCATATTTTTTTGTTTCTAATGCTAATATTGACATCTTTTTCTCCCTTTTGTTTATTTTTTATTCTTCCATTGCTTTATTTATACTTTCTGATTTATATCCTTTTTTTAATAAGTATTGTCTTATATCTTCATTTTCCATTGAAGGTAATTTTTTATAGAAAATATTATTGGCTGATTTTATTTCATACTCTTCCATTTCTTCTCTGTTTTCATACATATATTCATCAATATCGTTTTTATTTATTCCTTTGCTCATTAGCTTGTATTTTACTTCTCTTATCGATAAGTTTTTTAATGTCTTAAAGTTATTTATTGTCTTTTCAATATATTCTTTGTCATCAATGTATTTGGCTTCTTTTAAATATTGTATTATATCTTCTAACA
>CAJMRU010000336.1 GCA_905215845.1 uncultured bacterium | reverse complement strand
AAGTTAATATATTATAAATACGAAATTAGGAATGATTCCTAATTTGAAGGAGCGATTTATGAATAACTATTCCAAGCAAAGAGAAATAATACTAGAAGTTATAAAAGAAAATCGTATACATCCAACAGCTGAGGAAATATACAATATAGTAATAAAAAAAGAACCTCAGATAAGTAAAAGCACAGTATACAGAAATATAAATATTCTAGTAGAACAAGGAAAAATAAAACAATTAAAAATGGCAATTGGACCAGATAGATATGACTATTTACATGAAAATCATTACCATGCAATATGTGATAAATGTGGCAAAGTTTTTGATTTTAAATATAATTTTAATGATAAGGAAATATCAAAAGAGCTACAAAAACAAATTGGAATGGAAATGGAAGTACATAGCATAACTATATATGGAATATGTGAAGATTGTAAATCAGAAAAATAAATTTAAGGAGGAATTTATAATGGATTTAAAAGGAACAAAAACAGAGAAAAATTTAATGGAGGCATTTGCAGGAGAATCACAAGCAAGAAATAAATACACATATTTTGCAGCAAAAGCAAAAAAAGAAGGATATGAACAAATAGCAGCAATATTCCAAGAAACAGCTGATAATGAAAAAGAACACGCAAAAATGTGGTTCAAATTATTACAAGGTGGAGAAATAAAATCAACAGTAGAAAACTTACAAGCAGCTGCTGAAGGTGAAAACTACGAATGGACAGATATGTACGATAGAATGGCAAAAGAAGCAAAAGAAGAAGGATTTGACCATATTGCATATTTATTCTCAGAAGTTGCAAAAATAGAAAAAGAACATGAAGAAAGATATAAAAAATTAATAGAAAATGTAGAAGGTGGATTAGTATTCAGCCGTGATGGAGATAGAATATGGAAATGTAGAAATTGTGGACATATAGTAATTGGAAAATCAGCACCAGAAATATGCCCAGTATGTAGCCATCCAAAAGCATTTTTTGAAATAAAAGCAGAAAATTATTAATAATCTTATTAGTAAATAAAGATTTTAAATTGGTATAAAATTAATTAAGAACTATACTAGAAAGTTTTTAGATTCTAGCATAGTTCTTTTTATTAAATATTTTCAAAGTGAAAAAAATAGTTGTTTTGATTTGGTAATTTTGATATAATACTTCAAGAAAGCAAAAAGCTTTTGTGTATCTTAGCAAGAAAATTGCTAAAAGAGAACTGTAAATATAGTTTTTTTAGGAGGTATGTTAAATGAAAGAGACTATTAAAGTAGAACGGAAAGAAAATGGGAAGATAGTTTTTCAAGGAAAAATACTAAGGGAATCTCAAGCTGAACTAATGAATTTCATTAAAGATTTTTATAAAAATGATAATGAAGTTTCTACAAAACTTAGCCAATATTTACCACAGACAGTAAAAATTCAACTTGATGTTACAAGAAACAATTCGAAAGATATACCAAGTATTCAATGCTACTTAGAAAATGGTAATCTGGAAGATATACCTGTAAGGCGTACTCATACTATTATGTGGGCAATTATAAATAAATGGTTTGGGTGTTAGCTAGATAATTAAAGAAATAAAAAGGTAACGAAAGTTACCTTTTTATTTCTTTAACTAGTAGATTATATAAAAA
>CAJMRU010000335.1 GCA_905215845.1 uncultured bacterium | reverse complement strand
TAAACAATATAACAGATGCAATAAATAAGCTTAAAGAAAATGGACTATGGATATGTGGAACAGATTTGAATACAGATAAATATTATTATGATCAAGATTTAACGCGGACCAATTGGAATAGTAATCGGAAATGAAGGTTCAGGAATAAGCGAAAAAGTGAAGAAAAATTGCGATTTTTTAATCAAAATTCCAATGAGAGGAAAAGTAGATTCATTAAATGCTGCTGTTTCAACAGGAATAATAGTATTTGAAGTATTAAAACAAAAAATGAATTGATTTTAGGAGGGGTACATATGATAATGCCAAAAAAGAAAAGAATGTTAATGACAGCTATTGTAATAGTTGTTGTGATAGCTATTATAGCTATTGTTACATGTGTAGTTTTGTATATGACTACAGATTTATTTAAATCAAATAATCGACTGTTTGCTAAATATGCAAATTTAACTTTTTCCAATATACATTTATTATTTAATGACGATAATATGAATGAAATGCAACAGATTTTTCAAAATAATAAGTATGAAGTAACTTCAAAAACTAGTGTAAATTATAAAGAAGGCGATAATGATGAAAATCCAATAAATAATCTTAAATTGGTGGTAAATGGAAAAGTTGAAAAAAGTCAAAATTATGATTATCAAGATATATCTTTAAGAAATAATAGTAATGAAAAATTATATGGTATAGAGTATTTAAAAAGCAATAATAGATATGGAATAAGATTTAATGGTATTCAACAATTTGCTACTGAGAAACTTAGTGAAAGCAATGAGAAAAAAGAAGGAAGTTTATTAAGTGAATTGACTGTAACTTCAAATGAAGAAAATGAAATTAATATATTGAAATTTATTTCAGATATGAGTATTAGAAATACAAAATTTGAGTTAACTGAAGAAGAAAATATAAAGCTACAAAATAAATATATTGGTATTTTATTAAAAGTTGCAACAGAAGATAAAATTTCAAAGAAACCTAATGCAATTATAACAGTAGATGATAAGAAAATAAGTACAAATGCATATACTATGACTTTAACAAAAGAACAATTAAATAACATACATATAGAAATGTTAAGACAATTAAAACAAGATGATATTATACTTTCTAAAATACAAGAAATAGATAATTTAATCCATCAGTATAATGTTATGTTAAATAAAAAAGGAAAAGAAATTTTTATTAAAGATAAGTTTACACAAGAAATAGATGAAAAAATAGAAGAAATACAAAATACTAATATTGGAAATGACACTAGAAAAATAACTGTATTTGAAAGTGATATGCAACCTATTGGTATGCAAATAGAAGCTAATGAGTATACTGCATCAATAACAACCATTAAAAGTGAAAATAATATAAGTTATGAATATTCAAAACGAAAAAACACAGAAAAAGAAAATTCAATTAATTTCAAGGTGGAAAAAATATCAAATATAAATGATGATAGTATTAATGTAGAATATAGTATAGTAAGAGATGATGTAAAAACTACAAATAATTTTGTTAAAAATGTAAAATTTGATAAAGATACTGCAAAAACAACATTTGAATTATCTAGAAAAAGTAAAAATGCCGAGATAAAAATAAACTCTCAAAAAGAAGAAAAAATAGTAAATGAATTTAAAGAT
>CAJMRU010000334.1 GCA_905215845.1 uncultured bacterium | reverse complement strand
ATAATATCATTTTTATTATTTTGTACTTTAAGTTTTTGAAATGCTAAATATGAATGTTTATGCGCTACTTTGTTAATCTCTCTTGGTATCCATTTAATCCTAAAGCTACAGTCTTTTTTGGATAATGCTTTTTTTATTCTTTCATAAGTTTGTTTAATTGTATTTAATAACGTTAAATTGTTTTCAAAAACTTTTATTTTGTTTTTATCTTCAATAAAAAAATCTCTTGCAACAACACAATCTGTTCTTAACCAAAATTTTTGAGTTATGTTTTTCTTTAATAAACTTCCTTGTATAAGATTTATCGCTTGAAAAATAGCAAACACTTCACATTCTGTTGAAGTCTCTAATTGAACATTACATTTTTTTGCAATGATTTTTACTATTTTATTTTCTTGCATGATAACAATAGCATAAGTTCCTAATTTAGTCACATCATCATAACTCGCATCAGTAAAAATCTCATATGTTTTTTGAGCTTCCATTATTATCACACTCCTCTTTTATTCAATAATAAAATTGCTACCCTTTACTATAATTGCTTAATCTTTTATTTTAATTTGATAACCAAAAATAAATGAAAAACTTAAATTATAAAATAAAAAAACATATAAATTGTAATTAGATAATACCTTTAACTGGCATTTAAATTCTTTCTTATTTCATTTTCAATAATCATTTATAATTATAGGCTCATTTGCAAGTATGCAAATTTTGCACAAAGGGTAGCAATTGGGCTGTTAAAATCTTTTTTCATTTGACTTATTGAATAACTTTATAAGCACCCAATATTTTATTAAATATCAACTTCAAATTCTATTGAGTTTAATTTTGATATTTCAAAATCAGTTTCTTGAATCTTCTTTTCTATTAATTCATTTTCATTCTTGATTTTCTCTATATCATAGTTCAATGTTTTACACTCAAAATATGAATTATTTACTTCTGTAACTCTTCTCTTAGAATTCCTTTTGTTTAACAATGAACTATATAAAGACTTCATTTTTCTTAAATTTGTATTATCAACTATAGCTTCTTGAATAGTTCTTCCATCTGGTAACTTAAATGTGTTATTTTTTTCGTATATAATTGATTTTATTTTTGTAATCTTTGTTTGTGTATTTTTATATTCTTCAAATATTTTTTTGAAATCTTCTGTATAATCCTCTATTACATTAACTTTTCCATCTAATTCTTGAATTGATGTGTTATATGCATATTCATTCACATTACACCCATATTCTGAAAATTTTCTTTCTTCTTCTGCAACTACATTCATTAGACTAGATAAATTTGTTTTCATAAACTTCACTCCATTCTTTTTAGTTTTTCTCGCAAACTTTTGTTTGATTATAACGTTTATTTTTATTTTTGTCAATATATTTTTGAAATTTTTTACATTTTTTTAAATAGAAAAAGCATATTTGTTAGTATGCCTTCTAAGTACTTCTTATTTGGCTTTACATTTCTAATTTATCTTCTATTTATTCATTAGAATTTTGATAAGTATTTGAATTATTATAGTTAAATTTTATTTTTTCATCATCTTCAGTCAGATTAATTCTTTAGCCTCAAATAAATAAAGATGGAAGATTACTCACTCCATCTATGTATTTATCATCAATCAATAGTATTATTAATTA
>CAJMRU010000333.1 GCA_905215845.1 uncultured bacterium | reverse complement strand
AGAACTTTATTCTAATCGACGAAATTTCAAAAACAGGCCTACACTATGAAATTAATTCTTTATTTTTGATTGGTTTATTTTCAGGACTTTTCCTAAATTTATACAAAACTATTCTGAGAAATCTTCTCAAGGATAATTCTTAAATTGGAGAAGGAAACAATAAGCAGTGTGACAAACAGAATCAAGGATAAAGACCGGAAGAAAAGTCAGAAAACAGACAAAATTACTTTATCAGAAAAATGAAATCAACCCTATGACTACCTATTGAAATAAATATCTAACATTTTTATTTATCATGAAAACTAAATTTATAATTTTTCTTTTGCTCTAGTTAATGCTACATACAATATTCTCATTTCTTCTGAAAGTGTCTCTGTAAATACTTTACTTCTAATTGCAGACTTACTTAGAGTATCATATTGAACTTGTTTATCATAATTTATATATTTTACTCCTATTCCAAGCTCTTGATGTAATAATATATTTTTATTTAGGTCCATTAAATTGAATTGTTTTCCCGTATTTGATAAAAATACTACTGGAAATTCTAGCCCTTTACTCTTATGTATACTCATAATTCTAATAACGTCATCATTTTCGCCTATTAATTTTGCAGAGCCTAAATCTCCACTACTTAGTTTTAATTTTTCTATGAAATTTATGAAATTATATAAACCTTTAAAACTAGCAGTTTCAAATTGTTTAGCTCTTTCAAATAGCATCTTTAAATTTGCTTGTCTAAGCTCTCCATTTGGCATTAATCCAACATAATTATAATAACCAGTATCTGAATATAGTTTCCAAATAAATTCGTCTAAGGCTAAGTATTCTTGTTCTTTTCTCCATTTTTCTAAGTTAATTAAAAACTTTTCTATTTTTTCTTGTAACTTTTCTCCCACATTAATTTTGGCTTTTTGCATAGCACTGTAAAAATTATCATACTTATCAGATAAACGAATTTCTACTAATTCATCATCTGTAAATTCCCCTATATTTGACCTTAACACTGTTACTAAAGGTATATCTTGTATTGGATTATCTATTATCCTTAACAAGCTCATTATATTTTCAATTTCTATTGAATCTAAATATTCTTGTGAGCTATCTGAAAATACTGGCATTTCAAGATTTATTATTTCTTCTTCAAATATTGGAGCTGAAGTTTTTGTTGACCTTAATAGAACTACTATATCTTTATATTTTATATCTCTAAAATTATTTATCTTCCTATCAAAAACTTGAAATTTATTTTCAATTAATTCTTTTATTTTGCTTGCAACAAATCTAGCCTCTACTTGAATATTTTCTAATCTTTCGCTATCTTCTTCCTCTTCTAATATTTCGCTTGTATTTTCTTCCTCAGCTTTTTCGCTTTTTAAGTTTATTATATCTATTTCTGTTTTCAAGTTCTGCTCTATTTCTTTATAGTCTGCACCTAAATTTAAATATTCTTCTTGATTGTATTCTATATCTCCCAAACTTCCACTCATTATATTTTCAAATATTAAATTTGTAAAATCTAATACATTTTTTCTACTTCTAAAATTTTTAAATAATTGTATTTTTAAATTATCATCTTCAGACTTATTTTCTTTGTTTTTATAAGATTTATATTTACTTATAAATAATTCTGGCATAGCTTGTCTAA
>CAJMRU010000332.1 GCA_905215845.1 uncultured bacterium | reverse complement strand
AGAACCTCAGCCTTCCAAGCTGATGACGTGGGTTCGATTCCCACTACCTGCTCCATTAAATAAAATTATCGCACTTTAGCGAAAGTATTAAAAAATCAACTGTAAAAGGTTGATTTTTTATCTATTTATCTTGAAAAAGGTGATAAAGGAATGAAAGAATTTATATCAATTCTTATAAGTTTTATATTTATGAGTATAGCAGATAGTATTGACTCAGCATTTAATAACTTGATTAGTATTGATGCTATAGTAGTAACTGGAAGTTTTTTATTAATAGATTCAATTTTTAAATCTTTCGGTGAAATAGGCATATATACGTATAGAACAACAAGAAAAAATGAATGGCAATATTTATGGTTTAATATTATATTTGGAATATTAATGGGAATTATAGTTTTTAGTTGCAAAAATTTGATAGTAAATATATTTGAGTTGAGCAATATACAAAAAGACATGCTGTCTATCTTATTAAATTTTTATATTGCTTATGTAGTATTAGGAAGATTAGCAAATGGAATTTTTGAAATAATAAGACTTAAAGGACAATTAAAATTATATAGAAAAAGTCTAATTGTTTACTATGTTTCTTTGGTTGGACTAGATGCACTAGCATATTTACTTACTAAAAACTTAACATTATTATTCATTGCAACTATAATATCTTGGCTTATCTCAATTATATATATGTTATATAACTTGAAATTAAAGTTTGAATTTCCAAATAAAGAGTCTTTAAAAAATGTAATTAAATATGGCTTTGCATATTCTTCAGAGAGATTATTATCTAGAATATTTTTACTATTATATGGTGTGGTTGCAAGCTATATGGGAACTGAAAATTATGGAATACATACTATTTGTTATTCTGTATGTTTAACTTTAGAGATTATTACAAATGCATATCAGGCAACTTTAATGATTAAAGTTCCAGAAGGTAAAACTTATGAAGAACAATATAGTATTTGTATGAATATGAGAAATAAATGCTATCCTTTAATTATTGTATTAAATTTTGTATTTGCGTTTATTTACTTGCTAATATCACATGGTAGTTTGCCATTATATAAATGTTTTCCATATATTATATTTTATTCACTGGGAGTATTGGGTTTATATCCATATGAAACGTATAAAACATTATGTATTACTCAAGGAAAATCATTTGTATTACTTATAGGTTCTGCCATTGGGGTTATAATAAGATTTTTGATATGCTTATTATTTGTAAATACTTCTTTTGCATTGTTTATATTTGGAATAGTAAACTTTGTTGATTTTTATTCTAGAAGTATAATTTATAGAATAGTGTTATCTAGATTATATGAGAAAGAAAAATTATCTATAAAAATAAATGGAGATGAAACATTAAATGTATGATTATGTATTACAATATGATTTTGATAAAGAAACACAAGATTACATTCAAAATATAAAAAACACTTTAAAATCAAATAATGTTGTAGATAGAGAAAGAAATTGGTTACCTCATATAACTTTTAATGGAATAATTAAGTATATATGGTGTTATAATCAAAACATGGAATTACTAAAAGAATATATTTTAAAAGATACATAGAATATATATTTTTTTACCGATTTTAGGTGAATTGAAAAAGTAAAATATAATTAGAAAAAGTAAATTCTAGTTACTGATT
>CAJMRU010000331.1 GCA_905215845.1 uncultured bacterium | reverse complement strand
AAAAGCCGTTAGAAAGATTTAAAAATTGTATTATTTATGGAATAATATTTATACTAATAATGATAATACCATATTTATTATACATACAAGATTGGACAGTTTTAATGGGAATATTTACACAACAAGAAAAATTTGCAAAGAATTTTTACATAATATTAATGGAATATTTCCCAACAATACCTGAGTTAGTAACGACTGTAAATAAAACATTATTAGGAGGATTCATAATAATATATTTATTTACCTGTATAACACTAATTAACAAAAAACAAGTAAAATTCGGAAAAGAAATAAGAAAATGTGAATATTTCTTAATAGCATTTTTATTTTTACTAATAACAAATTTTCAGCCATGGTATATAATGTGGTTATTTCCACTGTTAATGTGGCAAAAAGCAAAAGATATAAAATTAATTACACAAATTTCTATAATAAGTCAATTTGCAAATAGTATATTTATGATAAATGGAGAAGGATGGCAAAATGGTACACCATTTACATTTTTTATGTTACTAGGTTTTTGTGTATGTTTATTAAATATAGGGAAAAAAGGACATTTTAAATTAAGAAAAGAACTAAAAGAAAATAGTTAAATAATTAATATTAACTAATATGGCTATGGAAAGTAAAAATTAAGCACAAACAGAAAGATGTCTAAAAATCCCCAAATGGAGGGTTAAAAGTGGAAAAATTAGTTTTAATAGATGGAAATAGTATTATGAATAGAGCTTTTTATGGAATAATGGGAAGTAAAATGCTTATGACTAAAGACGGAAAATATACAAATGCTGTATATGGTTTTTTAGCAATACTATTTAAGTTAATGGAAGATATAAATCCTGAATATTTGGTTGTAGCCTTTGACTTAAAAGCTCCAACAGCAAGACATAAATTATATGAAGGTTATAAAGCAAATAGAAAAGGAATGCCAGAGGAATTAGCAGAACAAATGCCTATAATCAAGGAAATCTTAAGAGCAATGAATATTGATATAGTTGAAAAAGAAGGATATGAAGCAGACGATGTTTTAGGAACTTTATCAAGATATGGAGAGAAAAAAGGCTTAGAAGTAACAATATTGTCAGGAGATAGAGATACATTTCAACTTGCTACTGATAAGGTTACAATAAGAATACCAAGAACTAAAGGAGGAAAAACAGAAACAGATTTATTTGATAGGGAAAAAATAAAAGAAACATATGGATTAGAACCAAAGCAATTAATAGATGTTAAAGGATTACAAGGAGATACTTCAGACAATATTCCAGGAGTTCCAGGTGTAGGTGAAAAAACAGCATTATCACTAATACAAAAATTTGGCTCTATTGAAAACTTATATGAAAAAGTAGAAAAAGAAGAAGCAGGGCTAAAAGGAAAGCAAAAAGAAAAAATAGAAAATAATAAAGATTTAGCATTTTTATCAAAAACATTAGGTACAATAAACTTAGAAGTGCCTATTGAAGATAATTTAGAAGATTTTAAAGTAGAAGAATGGGACAAAGAAAAAGTATTAGAAATATTTAAAGAATTAAATTTTAATAGATATATAGAAAGATTTAAATTAAAAGGAAATGCACAAAATACGAAAGAACAAGGTTTAGAAAAGAAAGAAGAATTTAAACAGAAAGATAACAGTATTGAAGAAGTAGTAGGAATAATAAAAAAA
>CAJMRU010000330.1 GCA_905215845.1 uncultured bacterium | reverse complement strand
GTTCATACCTTTCTTCAAAATTAATCATCTTCACATATCAAAAAATAATCTGCTTGGAAAAATTCACTTACTGTTATGCCAAAGCCACTGCATATTTTACTAATAGTAGAAAGTGTAGGATTAGTTCCATGAAAAATATTTTTTAAGGTGGACTGTGGAATAGCAGCACGACATGCTAATGTATAATAAGTAATGCCTTGTTCTTTACACAAATCGGCAATTCTATTACAGACAGCTTGATTAGAAGTCATCGAACACCTCCTATATATAGTCCTAATTATAGATATAGTGTAACCGCTAATTTGAAAATATAGGTCTATATATAGCCTGCATCGAACAAAATGTGACAATTAATTTACAAGTTATAGCAGATATAAAAAATTAAGGAGTTTTTTATGTATTATAAGAAAAAAGCAATGTAGATTTTGGTACATAATGGCTGAAATACAAAATTAAAAAGGAGAAGAGATATGTTAAAGAAATTAATTACTTCAGAATCTGTCACCGAAGGACATCCAGATAAAATATGTGATCAAATTTCAGACGCTATTTTGGATGCTATTATGGAAAAAGACCCTTATGGTCGTGTTGCGTGTGAAACATGTATAACTACGGGCTTAGTGCTTGTCATGGGTGAAATTACAACAAATGCTAACATTGATGTTCCTAGTATTGTCAGAAATACGGTTCGCAAAATTGGGTATAATGATTCAAAATATGGCTTTGATGCAGATACCTGTGGAATTATTGTATGTTTAGATAAACAGTCAGAAGATATTGCTTTGGGAGTAAATGAAGCATTGGAAGCTAAAGTAAAAAAAGATAAAGCTGAAATTGGAGCTGGGGATCAGGGAATGATGTTTGGATATGCGACAAATGAAACCAAAGAGTATATGCCCCTTCCGATTGTGTTAGCACATAAATTATCAAAACAGTTATCAAATGTTAGAAAAAGTGGAAGATTGAAGTATTTGAGGCCAGATGGAAAAACGCAAGTGACTATTGAATATGATGGGAATATACCAAAAAGAATAGACACTATTGTATGTTCAGTGCAACATGATGAAAATATTAGCCAAGATAAAATTTATAAAGATATTCTTAAATATGTGATTGAAGATATAATACCAGAGGGATTGATGGATGATAATACAAATGTGTATGTTAATCCAACAGGACGTTTTGTGATTGGTGGTCCACATGGAGACAGTGGAGTTACAGGAAGAAAAATTATTGTAGATACGTATGGTGGATGTGCACATCATGGTGGTGGTGCCTTTTCAGGAAAAGACTGTACAAAAGTGGACAGATCAGCAGCATATATGGCACGATATCTTGCTAAAAATATTGTTGCAGTGGGATTAGCAGAAAAATGTGAGGTACAATTATCCTACGCCATAGGAATCGCAAATCCAGTTTCTGTTAATGTTAATACATTTGGAACAGGTAAAAAAGATGATGAACTGCTTGCAGAATTTATTTATAATAATTTTGATCTTACACCATCAGGAATAATTGATATATTTAAACTCCGCCGGCCAATTTATGAACAGGTAGCATCTTATGGACATTTTGGGAGAACTGAATTAAATCTTCCATGGGAGCAATTAGATACAAAAAAATTTTTAGGCATTTTAGAAGTGTAAACTTGTTATGAGAGAAGATATAT
>CAJMRU010000329.1 GCA_905215845.1 uncultured bacterium | reverse complement strand
ATATTATATAAAAATAAAAAGTATCCAAATTGGAGGATACCTTGTCAATTTATTATTTAGCTGGTTTTAATTTACCAATTTTTTGTGAACATTCTTCACAGATTAATTTGTCATTATAAGTAACTAAACCAGTAGTATTACCACAAAAAATACAATTAGGCTCGAATTTTCTTAAAACGATTGAAGAGCCATCTACATATATTTCTATAGGATCTTTTTCTGCTATGTTAAATTGATTTCTTATTTCAATTGGAATAACAACTCTACCTAGTTCATCCATTCTTCTAATAATCCCTGTTGACTTCATATTTTCATCCTCCTTAAAAAGTTATTTTACAATCATCATACACATAATATATCATAAATAAAAATACAGGTCAATTAAAGTAATAAAAAAAATTCACTTTGAATAAAATTATTTAGGTGATTGTAATGTTAAACTTAGTTTGGCCAATTTTTATAATAATATCATTTACATATGCAATTTTTTCAGGTAATTTAGAAAAATTAAATGCATCAATTTTTGATAGTACAGAAAGTGCAATTAACTTATCATTGACAATGTTAGGGACAATGTGTTTGTGGAATGGAATTATAGAAATAGCTAGCAATACAAGGATTGTTGAAAAATTATCAAAAATATTAAATCCAATAATTAGATTTTTATTCCCAGATATTAAAAATAAAGAAATTGAAAAAGAAATATCAATGAATATGATTTCAAATATTTTAGGATTAGGGAATGCGGCAACACCGTTAGGATTAAAGGCAATGAAATCAATGCAGGAGGAAAATGAAGATAAGGAAACTCTAAGTAATTCAATGTTAATGTTAATTGTTATAAATACGGCATCAATTCAAATTATACCAACAACAGTAATAGCAATAAGAACGTCACTAGGCTCTAAAAATCCTACTTCAATAGTTTTTCCAGTATGGATAGCAACAATTGCGGCAGCTTTTGCAGGCGTTTTTATAACTAAATTATTAATAAAAATGGATAAAAAGGGGAAGAAAGAGTGAGTGTACTTAATTATATATCTAATTTAGCAATGCCATTAATAATTTTAATTATAGTTCTCTATTCATTAATGGAAAGAAAAAAAGCATTTGATATATTTTTAGACGGAGCAAAAGATGGATTAAATATAGTATTAAATATTTTTCCAACATTAATAGGATTGTTTGTGGCAATAGGAGCTTTAAGAAGTTCAGGAATATTAGATTTAATAATTAATTTTATTACACCAATTTTAGATATTTTAAATTTTCCGAGCGAAATAATGCCATTAGCAATATTAAGACCAATATCTGGAAGCAGTTCAATTGCAATAGCAACAGATATTATGAAAAATTTTGGTGTAGATAGTAACATAGGAATAATTGCAGCAACAATAATGGGGTCAACAGAAACGACTTTATATACAATAGCGGTGTATACTAGTAGTGTAAAAATAAAAAAAACTAGATTTGTTCTTTGGGCAGCGTTAACTGCAGATGTTGTTGGAATGCTTGTAAGTGTAATGATTTGTCGAATAATGTCATAAAGTTTTTATTGACATATTATAACAAATAATGTATAATAATGGAAAAACAAAAGAGGTTAAAAATGTTTTTTAAATTAATCATATTTGTATCAATATATTTTTCAATCAGAAAATTAATCATAAA
>CAJMRU010000328.1 GCA_905215845.1 uncultured bacterium | reverse complement strand
AATATTTTTTACTTTTATATACATTATAAATAAATACTATGCTTATAATACCTATAATTCCTAGATATAGTCCTTTCGGAATTAAATTAAATGTATTATATACCATCAATGTTCCGTACTTAATAATAGTATTTATAATTTCACTTATTTGTGGAATTGTAGTTGCTCTCATACTGCTATTTTGAATGTTTTCTATAATTTTAACTACTCCTAAATTTATTACAAGTGAAATTCCATATATTAATCCTATCATTAAAGCCTCTTTGACTATTTTCTTTATATCACCATTGTTTCTATAGCTTTCCATAACTAATGCTACTAATACGAATAAAGCTATTGTAGACTGATAAGCAAATGATGCTAAAAGTACTAACACCCAACTCCATATATATCTATGTTTCACATTTGAATTAAATATACAAGCTGCAATAATAGAAAGTAATATTGATAATCCCATTATTCCTGATTCTGCAAACATCATCAGTTCACAACTTGAGAATGTGAATATAATTGAAAATGACACTAATCCTATTAGTATATTCCAAAATACTGACTTTTCTTTTTGTAACAATTTTATAGAATATCTATAAAGTATAAACCAAGATAAAGCCATACATCCAACTGCAATTACACTCATAATTTTTAAGTTTGTTAATAAAGTTATATCTAACACTTGTGATATCCATAACTCTAATGCACTAAATACTCTTGCTGAATCTAAAAAATGTAAAGCATATTTATGATATCCATATGAATTCACACAATAAGTATCTGCTGCAAAATGAATTCTTAAGAAATTCGCACATATAATTATTGAAAATAATGTCATTCCTATGAATACATATATATCTTTTTTATTATTTAGTATTTTTTCTTTTACATTTATACTTGATTTTTCTTCACTAGTTTTGAAAGCGAAAAATTTGCTAAAAAAGAAATTTAATACTATTACAATAATTGTTAAACTTAGCTTAACTGGTACAAATGGTAAATTCATTCCACTGTAAAATATAATTACTCCGCCTTGTTCTAATATCATAGTTACAGCTCTGCCTAGAATAAATTTTATAAATTCATGTAATTTTTCCTTAATATTACTAGCTTTACTTTCAAATACCCATTTACGATTTGTGAAATATGCAAATATTATAGAAGTTATAATTCCAATTGCACTAGACCAAGCTCCATTTTTTTTCAATACTCCTTCTAGGAAAAATGAAACTCCTAGATTTACAAGTGTTGTTAAAACACCAAAAATTATGTACATTATAACTTCTCTATTTAAAACTTTCTTTATAAGTTTTTCTATTTTGTCTCTCATATTATTTCCCATATCTACATTTCCTCTGCGAATTTCTTTTGTAATTTATGGAATATAAAATACCCTACAAAACATAATGCTATACTAAAAACAAAAACAAGGCCTAATGATATAAAATCTGGTTCTTGCTTATAATAAAATATATTTCTATAAGCATTTATAATATATGTCATTGGATTATATTGAATAATCCATTGAAAACTCTCTGGTATTTGTCCTGGTGCATATACTATTGGTGTAGCATAAAAGAATAACTGTAATGCTATATTAATAAAATGTTGCAAATCTCTAAAAAATACTGTTACACTTGATACAATAAAAGATATTCCTATTAATAAAAAATATTGTATTAATAATAT
>CAJMRU010000327.1 GCA_905215845.1 uncultured bacterium | reverse complement strand
ATTAATTACAAATTGAAACCAAAAAAATTAGGAAAAAATAAAATTAACAATATTATAGAAACAAAAGAAAAATAAAGAGAAAAAGAGATAAAATGAGAAAAAACAATAAATAGACAATAGAAAGAAAAAGTAAAACTAAATAAGTCCAAAAACACTCTAGATGCAATTTGGAATAATTTTCTAAAAACTGTATAATATTAAACAGATGGTGCATTATTCTAGTCGTACTGAAGTTTATGAGGGTGGGGCTAAAAATCCACTAAAGGGTACATCGTTGAAGTTTCTTGAAGTTGCGCGAAATGCCAGTTTTGTGTGGCTTTTGGGAGTAAAGAAATTAGGGTAGTATGTAATGGCATATATATGATTCCCTGGTTTCGCGGAGACTTAAATTGAAATAATTAAACCTTTTTATTAAGATTTAAGTGTAACCTATGTTGAGTGCCAAGACACAAAATACATAGAGTAGCCTGTCTTGAGTGAATATATCGGGATTAATTTACATAGTGAAATTTTATTTTGGCCAAATGGGTTTTGCTTTATTATGAAATTATATTTGCAAAAAGGACTAATAAACTTATAAAGTATGTCAAGGAAAACTTCTAGAATGTTTGCTTAAAATCTGTAAGCATAGGAGTCTAGGGATTAAGGTACAGATTTAAGTGGCGATCTGGTGTCTATTAATAGACTTAGTAGATATTTCCCTTAAACGGAAACGGTTCTAGTAGTAATACTAAACGGGAGATAGAGAAATTCAACCAGACCTAAACTGTAAAATTTACTTAGGCTTTGACCATCAAAATTGAAGATTAAGTGGAGTAAATCCATAAGAATAAAGACGGAAAAACTCCGTCTTAAATTTTATATAAGGAAGTAGGAAAAAGAAGAAATGAAAGTAAAAGAAAAAGATGATGATAACCTGAGAAGGAACAAAGAATATAAAAATAATGTAAAAAAAATCATCAAAAAAGATGTCTTAAAAAATGATAATGATAATGAAATTGAAGAACGAAAAAATAAAGAAATAAAAGAGAAAGAACAGAATAAAAAAGAGAAAAATGACAAAAAAGACAACCAAAATATAAAGTGGTTTATAGAAGTATTTCTAATGACATTTGTATTATCAATGGTATTTTCATATATATCAACAAATGGAGTTTCAAATTTAAGTTTAATACCAGCAATTTTAATATTAATAGCAGTAATATTAGTAGGAATAATATTTGATATAATAGGTGTAGCAGTAACAGTAGCAAATGAACATGAATTTCATGCAAAAGCTACAAAAAAAGTAAAAGGCTCAAAAAGTTCAATAAAACTAATAAAAAATGCTCCTAAAGTTGCAAATATCTGCGCAGATGTTATAGGAGATATTTGTGGAGTACTAAGTGGAGCTATAAGTGCATTAATTGCAGTTAAGATAACAGAGCAATTCGGATTAAGTTTTGACCTACAATTTTTATTAAGTGCTTTAGTTTCAGCATTAACAGTTGGAGGAAAAGCATTAGGAAAAAATATAGCTAATAATAAATCAACACAAATTGTGCATAGTGTGGGAATTGTATTAAATAAATTTAGTAGAAAAGAAAAATAATAAAATAAATGAAACAATGATTTTGAAGTCGTGATTTTGGGGTCGGAGACAAAAATCATTGTTTTATTTTATATAAATACTTTGGGATAAA
>CAJMRU010000326.1 GCA_905215845.1 uncultured bacterium | reverse complement strand
TTTTGTGCTTGGAATTTTTACTTAGATAATAATTTTAATGATTTTTTAAGAAGTGAATCGAAATTGCATACTTCAAAATTTTTAAGAGATAATGAAATAAAATATTCAAACACAAGAAGCTATAAAATAGAATCAAATGAATATAATGATGCAATGTTTTCAAAAGAAATAGACGTAGAAAAAAATACACCATATAAAGTAACTTGTATGGTAAAAACTGATAATGTTGAACCTGAAAAAGAAAAATCAGATGTTGGTGCACAAATTTCAATTTCTGATACAACTGAAAAATCTATTTCAATAAGTGGTACTCAGGATTGGCAAAAGTTAGAATTTGTATTTAACTCAAAAAACAGAGAAAAAGTAGATATAGCATTTAGATTGGGTGGAGTAGATGGAAATGCCAAAGGAAAAGTTTGGTTTTCAGACTTTTCAATTGAAAAAGGTAATAAAGAAGAAAATAATGATTGGAATTATGCATGTTTTATTTTTAAAAATACAAGTGTAAATATTGAAGGAAAACAAATCAATATAAACGTTACAAATGAAGATGTTAGAAATATAAAAGAGACAATAAAAAGATTTGAAAAATCATGTAATAATTTATCTAAGGGAAAAATGAAAGCGAATTGTGATATACATATAATTGATGAGCCAGTATCAACTTTATCATATGATGATGAATTTGGATATTATTTAGAGCCCAATGATATAGAGTTACAAATAAAAGATATAATAAATCAAAACAATTACGACCATATATTTGCAATAGTAAGGTTAGGAAATGATAAATATATGACTGAAATAGAAGTAAAAGACTGGATAGGACTAGGTTCAATGGACTATTATGGTATTGGATTTTCAAATATAAGATTGCCAAATGCATCAAAAAGTTATACATATAAATATAAAACAGGAATCAATGAATTTCCAGAAGAAGTTTTCTTACATGAATTTTTACATTCATTAGAAAGAACAGCAAAGGAATCAGGATATGAAATACCAGCTTTACATGATTATGAGAAATATGGCTATACAGATGAAAAATTAGTAGGACAAAAGAAATGGTATATGGATTATATGAATAAAGAAATTGAAACAGATAATGGAAAAGTTGGACTACCAACTGAGATTTATAATATGAAACCAGCTAAAAATTCAAATTTTGAATATTCATATAAATTAGATGTATATAAAGAACCTAAAAATTTTATAGAAGAAGTACAGCAAGTATTTAACAAGGTATGTAAGAAAATTAATGAAATTATATAAGTAAGGATAGCAGAAATTATTTTTACTTATTGCACATATGTAAAAATTATATATAGAATCAAGATAAAAGTTAAAAATTCTAGATAATTAGGAAAATAAAAAATTAAAAAAAGTATTTAATAAGGTATGTAAGAAAATTAGCAAAGTTATATAAGAAAATAAAAATTATAAAAGGAGCAATAAAAGTGAAAGTATCAGATTTTAATTATGATTTACCAGAAGAACTAATAGCACAAACACCATTAGAAAAAAGAGATGAATCAAGATTAATGGTTTTAGATAGAAAAAATAAAACAATAGAACATAAAAGATTTAAAGATATTATAGATTACTTAGAGCCAGGAGATTGCTTAGTAAGAAATAATACAAAAGTATTACCCGCAAGAATTTATGGAAAAAAAGAAACTGGAGCAAATGTTGAATTTTTATTA
>CAJMRU010000325.1 GCA_905215845.1 uncultured bacterium | reverse complement strand
CTACATTTTTTCTAATTAGTTCTTCTACTTCTTTTGCAGTCAAATTTCCACAATCAATTCCATTAATAGAAGTTCCATTAAAAAATTTATCTTTATAATAAAATGCTCCTGTGCCATATGCAATTCCTAGTGCTAAAATAGCTATTGCACACCCTATGACAAGTTTTTTCTTCATTCTATAAAACCCCTGTCTTCTCAATATTTTCCATAACAACTATGGGCTATTATAGCATATTTTCCCCCGAAACCAAGAAAAAATCAGAAACCTAACAAAAAATTAAGAACTTTGTCATATTTAAAATACTTTTGTTGAATTTATGTAGAATTGGTTTACAATTCTGATTGCTATTTTAATTACTCACGACTTTACAACAACAAAAAAAACCTAGCAAACGCTAGACTTTTAAAGCAGGGGATGAGGGACTCGAACCCCCATCGGCCGCTTAGGAGGCGACTGCTCTATCCTGCTGAGCTATAAGCACATATTTAACTCTAAATAAATATACTATTGTTTTTAAAAATTGTCAACTAAAAAATACACGATTCAAAATATAACATCTATTTCAAATCGCATATTCAAATAAATTATCTCTTCCTATCTTCTATTATCTTCAAGGCCATTAAAGCCACTTTTTTATTGTGCTTTATTTGCTCTTGATCTATACCATAGCCATCATGATATAGTTGAACCAAGTCTCTCTTAGCAGTAGTAGCAGAGATCCCATATTCTTCTCCAGCTGCTTTTATGCTTTTTCCTTCTATGATACACTCTGCTATTCCAACCTGCCGATTTTTCCTTTTGATAAAAGATTCATTCATTTTTAGACCTCCATTCTCACATATAAACTATGTGATTATTACTTAGTTTTATGTTAATATGATATCAAGTTTTTTAGAATTTGTAAAGTCTATTTGTCACTATTGACATAAATGATATAATTATCTAAAATTATTTGAAAGGAATTATTTTTATGCAAAGAATTTTAAGTCATATGAGAAAAGCTATTGAAGAATATAAAATGATTGAAGAAGGAGATAAAATTGCTGTATGTCTTTCTGGAGGAAAAGATTCTATTACCATGCTACATGCTTTTAAGAATTTACAAATATTCTATCCTAAAAAGTTTGATATTATTGCAGTTAGTGTAAACCCTGGTTTTGAATTTTTTGATACTCGTTTTTTAGAAGATATTTGTAATAAAATTGATGTTCCTTTATTTATTGAGAAAAGTAATGCTAAAGAAATTGTTTTTGATATAAGAAAGGAAAAAAATCCTTGTTCTTTATGTGCAAATCTTCGTAGAGGTGTAATTAATTCTATTGCTAATCGTGAAGGTTGTAATAAAATTGCATTAGGTCATAATCAAGATGATGTTCTTGAAACTTTTCTACTTAACTTACTTTATGCTGGAAATATTGGAACATTCTCACCTGTAAGTTATATGGATAGGTCAAAAGTAACTCTTATAAGGCCTTTAGTTTATACTCCTGAAAAGGAAATTAGAAGATATGTTAAACGAAATGATATTTCTGTTATGCCTAAGGTTTGTCCAATGGACGGAACTTCTAAAAGAGAAGATATGAAAAATTTGATTTTTTCTTTATCTAAAAATATTCCTATGATTAGGGCTAATTTATTTGGAGCTATCCAAAGGAATTTAGAGGATTGGAAAATTGATAAAAATTAATTTTTTTATTTTCTATT
>CAJMRU010000324.1 GCA_905215845.1 uncultured bacterium | reverse complement strand
TTAGGTATTAAAATTGATGAAGATGATGTGGTTGTTTCTTTCCTAAAGGCACTAGAAGGAGTGAATCTATCTAAATATTTTAAAAAAGGTAAGTGTCGAGGAAGAAAGGGATATGACAGATGTAAGCTTTTGAAGGTTGCACTTTTTGCCTATATGTTATGCGATAATGATTTGAGATCCATGGAATCATTATGCAGATATGATATTCGTTTCATGTACATAATGGGTGAAGAAACGCCCAGCTTCATGACTTTTGAAAGACTTTTAAAAGACTATCTCGTTAAAAATATTGATGAGATATTTTTTGAACTTTCAAATAATATAGGTGCTTTAATGAAAATAAATAAAGAAATTCAGTACATAGATGGGACAAAACTGGAAGCAGATGCAGGAAAATATACATTTGTCTATAAAACAAGGATTATCAATGCAAGAAAAAAACTGTGGCAAAAAATAAGTGATTCAATAGCTGATATCAATAAAAACAGAGGATTAGGATTCAAGCAAAATAATAAATACTGTGCTCAAGAAATAGGATATATCGTACAGTATCTTTTTGAAATTATGAAAAAAGAAGATATTGAGCCCGTATATGGTCGAGGAAAAAGAAAAACAGAAATTCAAAGAAGCTATGATGAATTTTTAAAATACTATGAAAAGGTGTTGGAATATGAATACTGGCTAGATATCATAGACGAAAGAAACAGCTGTTCGAAAACGGATCATGATGCAACGATGTGTGCAACAAAAATGGATTATTACTGTAATACGGGATTGAGCAGACCATGTTATAATGCACAGATAGCAGTGAGTGATGGTGTTATTGTCAATGCAGAACTATATCAAAGACCAGCAGATTCAAAGACATTCATACCGTTCATGGAAAGATATAATGAATATAACGGAGAATATCCAAAACACCCAATGGCAGATGCAGGATATGGAAGTTTTGAGAATTATATGTATTGTACCGATAAAAAAATGGAACTGGATATGAAATATTCAATGTATGCCAAGAAAAATGAACCAAAATATAAAAAGAACAACAAATACAATCCATTATTGTGGGAAATGAATGAACAAGGGTATAAAGTATGTCCAAATGGATATGTGTTTAACCAATATTTAAATGAAAAATATAATGAAGATGGAAAATATCTAAGAATTATACAGCTATATGAAAACAAGGAAAAATGTGAAGGATGTCAATTCAAGGAAAAATGTTTAAAGGGAAGAAAAGGATATAAAACAGTATCAAGAGATGTTGTTTTAAATGAATTCTATGCAGAAGTAGATAAGAACTTGTCAACGGAACAAGGAAAAGAAATGAAGAAACAAAGAAGCATCCAGGTAGAAGGAGCATTTGGAGTAATCAAGCAGGATATGAGATTCACAAGATTTACAAGAAGAGGATTAAAAAATACAAGGATGGAATTTCTATTGGTATGTATAGGATATAATTTAAGAAAATATCACAATTATCGAATAAAAAATAAAAAGAAAGTGGTTGTAAACTAAACAAACCGTTCCTGAAAAAAAGCATTGAAAATTCGATACCCTCATTGCGCCCAAAAGCAGGTAAAATTCACATAAAAAAGTGAATAATGATAGTAGACACATCAAAATAGATGTGATTTTTTTATTTCTAACAAAAAAAGAAGCTTAACAACGAAAGTTAAACTTCTAAAAATTTATTTCGTTACAGC
>CAJMRU010000323.1 GCA_905215845.1 uncultured bacterium | reverse complement strand
AAATTTATTTTTAATTTATAATCCTATTTACTATACATAATTAAAATTTCCCTGATAGCTTTAACTGTTATTTTGTATTATGTTAGTGTTTTTATACATAAGAACATTCTATTTTAGGAACAGCATAATATTTTTTATCTTTTTCATGTATTTTTTGTTGAACTTCTTTTTTTAAGCCTTCTTTATCTATTTTTTCTTCTCTAGGAATTACTAAATCAAAAATCAAGTTTATCCTATCTCCGCCATCAGTCATTCTAAAATCATGTATTGAATATTCATTATTAATATCTTTTACTACTTTTTCTGTAAATTCTTTCATTTCTGTTATTTCTTCATTATCTACTGCTATTGGGTCCATATGTATTGTAGTTATACAATTAAATTCATTTAACATATCTTGTTCCATTTTATCTATTATATCATGAGCTTTGCAAATATCACTATTTTCTGGAACTTCAGCATGAAATGATACTATTTTTCTTCCTGGTCCATAATCATGTACCATCATATCGTGAATTCCTACTATCATATCATATTTTTTTGTAAATTTTTCAATTGCTTCTACAAAGTCAGCATCAGGTTTTTGACCTAATAATATATCTGAGGTTTCTTTCATCGCTTTTATTCCTGTAAATAATATAAATATAGAAACTAATATACTAACATATCCATCAATAGTAATTCCTGCAAATTTTGCTATAAGAGCTGATACTAATACTACAAGTGTAGAGACTACATCTGATATACTATCATATGCATTACCTTTTATTGCTTCTGAGTCTATTAATTTTGCTATCTTTTTATAAAAAACAAATAACCATAATTTTGTTACAATTGCTATTCCTAAAACAATAAGAGTTATATTACTTATATCTGGCATTGACGGATTTATTATTTTATCTATTGATGACCTAAATAATTCTAACCCTACTAAAATTATTAATACATCTACAATGAAAGCTGTAATATATTCCATTCTTCCGTGTCCCCAAGGATGGTCTTTATCTACTTTTTTCTGAGACAATTTAAATCCAATCATTGTTACAACTGAAGAACCTGCATCTGTAACATTATTTAATCCGTCAGATATTATTGACATTGAATTTGAAATAGCACCTATTATTATTTTTACAATTGATAACAATACATTTACTATAATGCCTGTTATACTTGAAAGAGCTCCATATTTTCCTCTTATTTTTAAATCTTTTACATTTTCTTTATCTTTTATGAATAATTTTATCAATAAATCCGTCATAACTTTCTCCTTCTTAAAAATTGATCTCCTTTGAATTTTTCTTTAACCATTTATCTATTTCATCGTAATTAGGTATGAATTTATTTACTAAATTATAAAATTCTTTGCTATGATTTTTATATATAATATGACATAATTCGTGAACTATTATAGCATTTATTACATCTTCTGGCAACATTATTAATCTTGAACTAAAATATAGTTGTCTTGTTAATGGCTTACAACTTCCATATTTGCTTTTTGCATCTCTTACATTAAAAGAAGTATATTCTATTTTTGTAATATCTCTCCAATATTTTAGTTTATTTTCTAGTAATTTTTCTGTTTCTTCTTTAAAAAGACTCTTTACGATTTTATCTACATTATATTTAATTATTTCTTCATCTATTTCACGATCGTAACTAATAACTGCACAATTATTTTTCAAATCAACATCAGTGCTTACTCCCTC
>CAJMRU010000322.1 GCA_905215845.1 uncultured bacterium | reverse complement strand
ATGAAATTATGAATGTTACAAATGAAGAACAAATGAAGCCAATATATATGAAGTTGAATAAAAAGATATTTGAAATATAAAAATCTTATGAAGTAGAATGGTATATTAACAAGGGTGATACTAAATATAAAAACAAAGTCTTGAAAACATAATAATTCAAAGACTTTGTTTTGTATTATCTAGCTTTTTTACAAAACAGCACCAAGGATCAATATTCCAATTATATCATTATAAATTTTATCAAACTGAGATAAAGGCAAAGGATTTTCACCAATACCAGCTTCAACAGTATATCCAGGCTTATTATAATTTTGAATAAACCAATCTTTATACCCAGCAAAGCTAGAATTATAAGGAGTAGAAGCTAACTTATACCCACTAGCAATAGAAAATTTTTTACCCATTTCAAAACTTCTAGGTGGAATATAATTTAAAAATTTCCAATAGATTTCTTGCCCCTGAGTATGAAATGCTATAACTAAATCAAAATTGTTCATTAAAGTAAAATTATAAATAGCTAAAGCTTCAGGTTCCGTAAGAGGCCCATAGCCAACGAAATCTCGTGGAGCTGGTCCGTGTAAAACCTTGGGAGTATTTTATTTGTTTAGCTTGTTCCCAGTTTGCAGGAAATTGCAAGTTTAAATCCACACCCTTAATATTTGCCTTCCAACCAGAAGGAAAAGGTATATTAGGAAAATTACTAGCAATATTAAAACAATTACGATATACTCCGAGAATTTTTATTTATATTACCAGTTACCAAATTTACTCCATCAGGATTTACCATTGGCATAATATAAATAGAACAAGAATTGAATAAATCTTGAACAGAGTAATTGTAAATCTTACTATTTGAAACATATGCATTACAATAATCTTCTATAAATTTCATTAATAGCACAGAAGTAATCCACTCATTTGCGTGAAAAGAGGCAGAATAAAAAACTTTTTTATTTCCAGTTCCTAATCTAATAACATTAATAGGATTGCCTAAATTACTTACTCCAACGGATTTAATATCTAAAAAAGGAAATTTTCGATATAATGTGTTTAAATTAGAATTTAATATGTAAGAACTGTAAGCTACATTTGTTGGAACTATAAAATTATTCATTAACATCACCTGCTTTTATTATATGTATTTATAAAAAAATGGTTAATATGTATAAAAAATGCATAAAACATTGAAATTATCATAAAATAATGATAAAATTATGATAATAAAGTTGAAGGAGTGAATGATTATGATTAATATAAGACCAGTATCAGATTTAAGAAATAAATATCCAGAAATTGAGGATTTAGTTTTAAAAGAAGATGAAGCAGTATATCTAACAAAAAATGGATATGGCTCTATGGTAGTAATGAGTTTAGAAAAGTATTCAAAATTAATAAGTAATGTGGAATATAATGAGTATGTTGAAAATGCATTGGATGAAGCTGATAGGGAAGCTGAAGATTCTAATACAAAATATTATACTCATGAGGAAGTTTTCGGAAAAATAAGGGGGAAAATGAATGGAGAAAAAATATGAAATAAAATATCTTCCTTTATTTTATAAGGATTTAGACCAAATTACTGACTATATTATGTATAAGTTAAATAATGAAATAGCGGCAAATAATTTTGTTAATGAATTGGAAAAAGAGATAAATAAAAGAGCATACAACCCAGTTTCCTATGAAAAATATATATCAATTAGAAAAAGGAAA
>CAJMRU010000321.1 GCA_905215845.1 uncultured bacterium | reverse complement strand
AGCGGGAGCATTTGAAGGGAATGATAAAAAAGGAATATGGGTAAGTAAATATGAACCAACAACAATCTCTCAAAACTTAACAGAAAATGCAGAAGTTCCAGATTTAGAAGGATTTGATAGAGAAAAAACATATATAGAAATATATAATGAAAAAACCGGGAAATTTGAAAAAGAAGTTAAATTATCAGAAATACAGAATTTAGATAAATTTTCAAAAGATAATTTATGGTTTGATTATAATAAAAAAGTATGGGCAAATATAAAAGTAGTAGAAAATGGAATAGAGACATGGTGGGTATGGATACCAAGATATGCACATAGTAGTGGAGCTAATCATACAGAGATAAAATTCATAGATATAAATAATAAACCAATGGACAAGATATTCCAAAAACATATTCTATTGCTGCTCCATTTATAGGTAATAATAAAAAAGGAATGTGGATATCAAAATATGAACCAACAGAAAGATAAATAAAAATAAAATGTTAAGTAATTAATTATTAATGTTTAAGAGGAGCTTTAAAAAAGTTAAAGTTATTATAAAAATAATAAGACAGATGAATAATAAAAAATAAAAGAAAATTATTCATACTGATTTGAAACTTATGAAAGGAAGGGAAATGAATATGAAAAAGTATAGAGTAGTAAAAATATTAATACTTAGTATAATTTTTATGATATTAACAACAGTTAAGTCATATGGTGCTGTAGCAATAATAAAAGGAGGAACAACATTTACAAATAGAAATATTTCAGATTTTTATGATATAAGTAAAGAAATGAAAAATGTAGGCCAAGGACTTGAAAGTACAAGTGTAGATGTACATATGGCAACAAATGAAGAATGGGCAACAGTAAGTTATTTTTCAAATAGTGCATATGGAACAGCAACTGCTGGACAAAATAAAGGAATAGAAGTAGAAATAGATGGAAGACAATATTTTTCAACAAATGGAAATGCGACAGGAGTCATGGATTGGGGAAAAACAGTAACATTTACATCAGGAGTAATTAGTAATTATGCAGATATTGATAAATCATCTAACGTATATAGAGATGGAAAAAGCATTGTAGATAATGCAGGAAAAGATAGTAAAATTGATATATTATCAAATAGTACATCAACAGTTGCAATAGGAAAAAATGGATGGTATAGTTCATGGAATCATTTAGCTAATGATTTAAGAGATCCATATTCAACACGTTCTGGTCTCTTCAGCTTCTACGCAGGCACCGGCTACTACGGCTTCGCATCGGGGGCTGCTTCGACGAATGTTACATTTAGGCCAGTAATATTATAATAGGCACAAATGTAAATTGCAGTAGAACTGCTCTTTGAGCTCTGTAGTACTGTGCAAAATGGAAGTGAAGTATGAAAATAACGTTGGTATGTAAAATCCATTTACATCATAAAAGTAACAAAAATTAAAATTCGACATATTATACAATATAGTATCAAACAAGATACTATACTGGAGGTGACTTATATGGAGCCACAAGAAAAGATATATTGCTATGATAATAGAGAAGAAAAATGCAACAAAAGAAGAAATTGTTTATATGCAGTAGTAACTATATTATTAGCAGCATTTACTTTAGTAATAGGTATAATTATAGGAGCTGCTTTAGCAGGAACAATACTTGTAGCATTACCAGCAATTATAGTGTTAGCAATAGTTATAGGTTTACTTCTAATATTAACTTTAATATTATTG
>CAJMRU010000320.1 GCA_905215845.1 uncultured bacterium | reverse complement strand
ATTTATACTAATATTAATACTGATTTTAGTAGCTTTTAGTTTTGCCTTTATTATAGGATTTTCATATTATTCAAAAGCATTAGAAGAAAAACCTTTATTAACTAGAATAGATGAAATTACTAAAAAAGAAAATTATGTCCCTTTTGATAAATTATCTAAAAATTATATAAATGCTGTTGTTGCTGTTGAAGACCATCGATATTATACTCACAATGGTGTAGATTTTATAGGAATTGCTCGTGCTTTATATACAAATATTCGTGATGGAGAATTTGATGAGGGTGGTAGTACAATAACACAGCAAGTTGCTAAAAATATAATTTTTAATCAAGATAAAACTATTGTAAGAAAATTAGGAGAAATATTTGCTGCTTTTGATTTAGAGAAAAATTTTTCTAAGGAAGAAATATTCGCTTTATATGTAAATACAGCTTATTTTGGCGAAGGTTATTATGGTATTTATGAAGCAAGTCATGGATTTTATAATAAAGAACCAAAAGACTTAAATTTAGATGAAGCATCTATGTTAGCAGGAGTTCCTAATGCTCCTTCTATATATGCACCTACTGTTAATCCAGATTTAGCAAAGAAAAGACAAAAACATGTGCTAAATGCTATGGTTGAATATGGATATATTTCTGAAACAGAATTAAATTCTATTGTAAAATAAGTTTAGTATTTATAAGAAAAGTAGCGAAGCTACACTAGAATGGCTATCGTAGATTTTTTAAAGGTCTCTTTTGCTTGTTGGATACAGAAAAACCTTCACTTATTATATAATCAAAATGTTTATTTTTATTATACAATTAAAAAACTTCTCATATACTTTATATGGGAGTTTTTTAGTTTGAAAGAAAACAAAGATCTTTCATCACTATGTGTGCCTTTTTAGTAAAGCAAGAAAGGAATGAGTTTTTTATGAATTTTATTACTTTAAATGGCAAAAAATTTATTAAACGTTTTTTTATTTTTACATTATGCTTTATCTTTTTTTCAATTTGTTACTTAACTTCAAAAGATAATATTTCAATAATTGAAACAAACGCTGAAAATTTTTCTCTTGAAGAAATTCATTCTAATATTCAAAATATTACCAAAGAAAATCAAAAAATCGCCTATTTAACTTTTGACGATGGTCCTACAAAAAGCTCTACACCTAGAGTTCTTGATATATTAAAAGAAGAAAATATAAAAGCTAATTTTTTTGTTATTGGAAAATACGTAAATCACCATCCTAATTTATTAAAACGAATATATGATGAAGGTCATTTTATTGGTAATCATGGCTATAATCATAGTAATTCTAAGTTATATGGAAGTGATGAAAGTTTTATTAACGAAATCACTAGTACTGATAAAGAAATTTCTAAGGCCTTAGGTGTAGATAATTATTGTTCACATTTATTTAGATTTCCTTATGGATTTAATTCTCATGTTTACAAAAAAGAAAAGTTACATTGTGTAGAATTATTAAAAGAACTAGGATATACATATGTTGATTGGAATTGTTTAAATAAAGATTCTGAAAGAAAATATAATAAACATCAATTGATACAAAACTTAAAAAAATCTTCTAAAGATAAAAATAATCTTATTATATTAATGCATGATACTACTGATGTTAGTGATTCTGCTTCTGCTTTAAAGGATAGTATTCATTTTATTAAAGAGCAAGGATATCAGTTTAAAACATTTAATGAATTATTTTAACTTATAAAATTCATTTTGAAATATTATTAAATAA
>CAJMRU010000319.1 GCA_905215845.1 uncultured bacterium | reverse complement strand
ACGGAAAAATCTTATATAGGGTCAAGATAAAAGATGATTTTTCCTATACAATAAACAAAAAAGAGCTAGTAATATTAATTTATACCGCCCTTTTTCTGTCTATGCCATATATATTATTCCCAATGCTATTGTTAATATTGCAAATATTATAGATAATATTATTGTCCATTTTTTTTGTTTTCCTTCTTTAGTTCTTCCTTTATTTTTTTCATAAAAATTATTTGTTGAAGAACCTGCAATAGTTGCTGATAATCCAGCATCTTCTTTTGTTTGGATTAATGTTAATACTATTAATATTACTGCTACTAATATATATATTCCTATCAATATCCATTTTGCTATTTCCATGAACTATTCCTCCTAACGGTTTATCTCTTATTAATACTTCGATATTGTAACATATATTTAGAAAAAATGCAAATACTTTATTTTCTTTTCTAATATTTACTTTTATTTATATTCTTTTTTCACTTTTCAGCTTTCACTTATTTTTTCAAAATATTTCTTGTAATCCATATTTTATTATTGCCTTAATAATTATTTTTCTTTTATAATTTTGTCAATTGATTCTTTTCTCATTTCTTTCATTAATTTACAACTTTTATCTAATTTAGCTTGTTCTTTTTCATTTAATTCTAGTTCTAATAATTCTCTTACACCATTCTTATTTATTATTGCTGGAACTCCTATATATATGTCATCTTGACCATATTGATTATTTAAATATGTTGAAACAGTTAAAATTGAATTTTCATCATTTATTACTGCCCCTACCAATCTATTTAATGCCATACCTATTCCATAATATGTTGCTTTTTTCTTTTCTATTATCTCATATGCTGCATTAACAACATCTTCATGAATTTTGTCTAATTTTTCCATAGGATGGTGATTATCTTTCATTACATCTATTATTTTTTTACATCCCACATAGCAATGATTCCATGGCACAAATGATGAATCTCCATGTTCTCCCATTATATATGCATGTATATTCTTGCTAGAAACTTTTAAATAATCTCCTACTAAATATCTTAATCTTGCAGTATCCAAAACAGTTCCTGAACCTATTACTTGATTTTTTGGTAATCCTGAAGTCTCTGATACAACATATGTCATTAAGTCAACTGGATTACTTGCTACTATTATAATGCCATTAAATCCACTTGCCATTATTTCTTTTGTTATACTTTTTACAATTTTTGCATTTACTTCTGCAAGTTCTAATCTTGTTTGTCCTGGTTTTTGAGCTATTCCTGCTGTAATTACTACTACTTGAGCATCTTTACATTGTGAATAGTCTCCTGATTTTATAATCATTTTTTGAGGTGCATATGGTAATCCATGAGATAAATCCATCTCTTCACCTACTGTTTTATCTTTATCTATATCTATTAAAATAAGTTCTGAAACTCCTCCTCTGTTTAACATTGAATACGCCATACTCATTCCTACAAATCCTGTTCCTACTAAAACTACTTTTCCCTTTTTCATAGATATCATTTCCCTTCTTAAAAAATTCCTCTATATTATACTACTTTTATTCCCGTTTTTAAAGTTTTTTATTAGAAATATTTTACTTTTTACATATTTTGTGATATAATTGCCTAAAATTAATCAAAGTAAGGAGTGCAATTTATGAGTTCAAATTCAAATAATACTACTTCTTTGGCTGAAAATAAAGTTTTGATTTTGTATATATTATCTCTTATTGATGGTGAGATTGTACAAGATGGTTTGTTTAAAATT
>CAJMRU010000318.1 GCA_905215845.1 uncultured bacterium | reverse complement strand
CTACTGTTTTATTTTTTTCTAAATATTCTTCTAATCCTATTTCTAATATTTTTTGTATGTTTGTCATTTCTTATTTTTCTCCCTTCATAAATTCATCTAATGGATTTTCTACTGATAATTCCTTTTTTGCTATATGTATATATTCCATGGTACTACGTATATTGCTATGTCCCATTAATTCTTTTACTTCTATTATACTTGCTCCTCTTTCTATTAAATCTGTAGCAAATCCGATGACGTAAGCTATGGATAACAAATTTATCATCTATTTTTGCTTTTTTTCTATACCTTCTAAAAAATACTCTTGTTCTTTCTATTTTTAGTGGATTTCCTTCTCGATTTAAAAATATATATCCATCTGGATGTTTTGGTTTATACATTTTGTAATATTTTCTTAGCATTTCTAAACTTGTTTTTGGTAATACTGTATATCTATCCTTTCCTCCTTTTCCTGCTCTTACAAATATTCTCATTTTTCTACTATCTATATCTTCTATTCTTAAATTTACTGCCTCTGATATTCTTAGCCCACTTCCATATATCATCATAAATATTGTTTTATACATGTAATTTTCACAGGCATTAAAAAAAGTGCTTAACTCCTCTTTTGTTAGCACATCTTTCATTTTTCTTCTTTTTCTATACATTGGCAACTGTTTCTTATTTATTATCTTATCCATTGTTACTTCATAAATAAATCTTATTACTGAATTGTAATAATTTACACTTCGTTCTGATAATTTTCTTTCTTCTCTTAAGTATTTTAGTAAAAAATTCCTTAGTTCTTCTATTTCTACTTCTTCCATTGGTTTTTTAAAATATTTCATTATATCTTTTGTTTTTCCTAAATAACTTTCTTCTGTCCAATGCGAAAATCCTCTCATTTTCATGTCATCTTTCATTTTGCTTATTATTTGTTCATTTGTCATATCAAAAAACCTCCTGTTTAATATATTTGCAACTTTTAAGTTACATAATATATATTATACACGAGGTTTGTTATTTTTTCAATTTATCTCTATTTTTATTCATTTATGCCATTGCGAGGAACGAGCAATTTAGTACATTATTTGTGGCATTTTAGGGCTGAAAAGCACAAAAAACGCCACGTTAGTGGGAATTTTCACTTAATTCAGGTCAAAGTCGTTTGCCAACGATTTTTGCTTGAATTAAGCGAAAATTCCCGCTTAACGTCTAAAGTCGTTAAAACACTCTTTTTTTACTCTCTACTTTTAAAATAACTTTTTGGCTTTTTATGGTTTACGGCTTTAGCATTCAGTCCTACCATAAAGCTGGGCGGATAGAAATATTGTAGTCGCTGCTAGAAGTGCTATCGCTATCGCGGTCAGAAGCTGGAGTGGTAGACCCCTTGTAGAAGTAATCACCTCCCCTGTAAACACTCGGATAGTCGGTATACGTGCTCTTTTCTAATGTCCATTCCCATTCATTTCCTGCTAAATCATATATATTTAACACACTATTTCTTTCTGTTGCTCCTGTTGTTATTAATACATTGCTACTTGTTGGTTTTGTGTATGTTCCATTTACTTCTGTGAAGGTATCTCCATAATCTGTTGAATATTTTCCTTTTGTTATTTCAAATGTTGCATTACTATAATTTCCCCATATTGTACTATCATTTTTTAATTCGTCTTTGGTTTTTCCTTGTTTATTTTCTATATGCTTTAACACTAAGTCCCATTGAATTCCAAACATTAAACTACTTGTTTTTCCTCCTGTTGCTAATTCTTTTGATTTT
>CAJMRU010000317.1 GCA_905215845.1 uncultured bacterium | reverse complement strand
AATCAATATATATACTTTTAATAATAATTGTATTAATTGTAGTAGTAGGAGTGATTTTTATGTTAAACAAACAAGATAAAAATACTAATAATGAAACAACGATTAAACATGTTTCAATGCATGATATAGTTAAAATTATGAATGAAAATACTAATTATATAATTTTAGATGTAAGAACGGTTGCAGAATACAATGATGGACATATACCAAATGCTATATGTATTCCAAATGAAACAATTAACGGAGATATAATTGATAAGTTACCTAATAAAGAACAATTAATTTTAATATATTGCAGAAGTGGAAATAGAAGTAAACAAGCTGCAGAAAAGTTAAAAAATTTAGGATATACTAATTTAGTTGAATTTGGCGGAATAATAGATTGGGAAGGTGAGATTGTTAAATAAAGAAAAGTATACTTCATTTTTTGAATTTTGTTTAAAATAATTTAAAGGTAAATTAATTTAAACTACAACTAAACTAATGGTTTATCAAAGTAAACTAATTGTCGGTTGAGTTTGTGAAATATCAGTAATAAAATGAAATTAAAATCAAAGGAGGGATTTTATATGTCAAGAAAAACTGTTGGAGAAATCATTAGTTATTTAAGAAAAGAAAAAAATATGACACAAAATGATTTAGCAGAAAAAATGAATGTTACAGACAAAGCTGTGTCAAAATGGGAAAGAAATTTATCTTGTCCTGATGTTAATTCTATTCCAAAATTAGCAGAAATTTTAGGTGTTTCTGTGGAAGAATTATTAAATGCGCAAACTAAACAAGAAAATAGTAAAGCTGATGATATTATCAATATTGCTTTAATTGGAGTTGGCCTTGCAATGGGAATTTGTATTATAGTTACTTCTATATTAAAACGAATTGATATGAATAATGCAATTACAATGTTAGGAATAGGATTAAGTTGTTTGTCTATTTATTTGTTAAAGAATAAAAAAGAATAGCATCAATTATTCTTGTTTGACTAATTGTTGGAATTTTCTTAACTGGAAAGACTAAAAATTTTGAGACAAATGTGGATACTAAATATATAAAATATGGCACTTGTTATAGAGTGTCATATTTTATATTAAAATCTAATAATTTTTTGGTTTGCCAATTTAAGTTTTTTATGATAATATGAACGAAATATTTAGGAGAGTAAAAAAATTTTAGTAAAAGATTATGGAGGGAAGAATGCGAATAGGAATTGATATAGATGGAGTATTAACAGATATAGAACAATGGCAATTAGACTATGGTAGTAAATTTATATTTGAACAATATCATAAGGGAATTATAAATTCAGAAGGATATGATATAGAAGAAATATTTAATGTGGACAAAAAAGTAGAAGACGAATTTTGGGAAAAATATTTATATGAATATGCTAAAAATGAACTAGCAAGAAAATTTGCTAGTGAAGCAATAAATAAATTGAAAGATGAAGGAAAAGAAATATATATAATAACTGCTAGGTACTTAACCAATAGAGATACAGCCGAAGGTGAAAGTATGAGGCAAATAGTTAAAAAATGGCTAGAAGAAAATAAAATAAATTATGATAAAATTATATTTAGTCCAGAAGATAAAGTAGAGATATGTCAAAAAAACAACATTGATGTAATGATAGAAGATAAAGTAGAGAATATAAATAATATATCAAAAAATATACCAGTTATATGCTTTAATGCAAGATATAATAAAGAATGTAATGGAAAAAATATTTATAGATGCTACAGTTGGTATGATGTTTATGATAAA
>CAJMRU010000316.1 GCA_905215845.1 uncultured bacterium | reverse complement strand
AACGTTTTCCTATAAAAGTTATTTTACTTTCATTTTTTAGTACAAAAGTTACCTGTTTTGGATCTGCTTTATCTTTTTCATCATATCCACCAATTATAACTTGTTTTACTAAAATTTCAAAAGCATCTTTATCAAATTCTGTTATAATTTCTCCGTTTTCAAGATATCGTTTTAGCCTATTTAGACTAAGTTTTCTATTTGTTTTGTTTCTTTCATCTAGCACTAATTTTTCTTGTTTTGAATTTAACTGTTCGATTTGATTTTGTATTTTCTCTTTTCTCTCTAAGAATGTTTCTCTATCAATGGCATTTTCTAAACTTAAATCAATTAATTTATTCATTTTTGATTTTAGCTTTTCTTTTTCTGTTTCAATATTTTCTATTAACTTACTTGATGAGTTCTCAGTAATAATGCTGTTTATTCTTGTTATAAATTTATTTACAATATCATCTTTGTTACTACATAATATTTTGTATGTATCTACAAAACACTTTTCTATTACTTTTTCTCTCATCGCTTTGCATTTAGGACATTCTTGTTTCCCTCTTTTAACAAAATTCATACAATGCCATACAGGTGTCTCATTTTTAGTTTTTGAATTCCAGTTTCTTCTTGTTAAAACAGTTCCACAAAACCCACAATAAATTCTACTACTAAATGGATATTTTCTACTATAATTACCTCTTCTTTTTCCTTTACTTCTTGAACCTGCTCTTTTTTCTAATATTTGTTGTACTTTATCAAATAGTTCTGGCTCAATTATTGCTGTATGGTGTTCTTTAATATAATACTGATTTTCTTCTCCCATATTGATTACTCGTTTATGTGTTATAGGGTCTGTTGTATAAGTTTTTCCTTGCAAGACATCACCTTTGTATTTTTCGTTTTTCAGTATTCTTCTAACTGTTGAATCACTCCATCTTGTTAGTCCTTTTGGTGTTAGATATTTCATGTTTGTTAGTTCTCTTGCAATTATACTCGAACCTACACCTTGTGCATATCTATTAAAGATATATCTTACTATTTCCGCTTCTTCTTGATTAATAGATATA
This sequence comes from uncultured bacterium, assembly GCA_905215845.1. Taxonomy (GTDB): domain Bacteria; phylum Bacillota; class Clostridia; order TANB77; family CAG-508; genus CAG-269. Next base: position 711 of record CAJMRU010000316.1, on the reverse strand, counting down.
CTCTTGTTTTCTTTATCATAAGTATACCCCAAACAGCCATTATATCCAATTAGTTCTCCTCTTTGTTGTTTTATTTTTAGCCCTAGCTTTACATGTGATGATATTGTTTCACTTTCTTGTTGTGCTACTGAACTTAATATTGTTAATAGTAATTCTCCTGCCATTTCTAGAGTATTAATATTTTCTTCTTCAAATAGAATTGCTACATTTTTCTCTTTTAGCATTCTTACATATTTCAGAGTATCTAGTGTATTTCTTGCAAATCTTGATATTGATTTTGTTAGTATTAAATCAATTTTTCCATTCATACTATCTTGTATCATTCTCATAAAATTACTTCGTTTGTAATCTTGCGTTCCTGATATTGACTCATCTGCATATACTTCTACAAAAGACCATTCTATATTTTTTGTTATTTTTTCATTGTAGTATTTTACTTGTGATTCAAAGCTATTTAACTGGTCTTCTGAATCTGTGCTTACTCTTGCATATGCTGCTACTTTTAGTTTTCGATTTATTTGTAGTCCTGTAGTTCTATCTATTCTACCTTGTATTTTCTCTATAATTTGAACTTCCATTAATCCTCCACTCTGTTAGAGAGAACCCTGTTTGGATTATACACTATTTAAGAATTAAAATCAATCTCGCATTTTTCTAAATAGTGTAAAATGGTATCGGAATAGAAAAATTGAGAATCCTTTGATATAATGT
>CAJMRU010000315.1 GCA_905215845.1 uncultured bacterium | reverse complement strand
ACTATAAATATAATTTTAATTATAATCTCCAAAAAATTTATTCGAAAAATTTAATCAAAACAAAAATTAAAATCAAAATCTTATATTTAAAAAATCCAAAAATTAAATCAAATCAACCAAACCAAAGTAGCACAAGAATATAAGTAGAAAGGACAAAATGTTAGCAACAACCCAAAGCATAGGACTACAAGGACTAGACGGATACTTAATATCAATACAAGTAGATATATCTAAAGGAATGCCAAGTTTTGAAATAGTCCGGATTACCAGACATAAGCGTAAAAGAATCAAAAGAAAGAGTAAAAACAGCAATAAAAAACTCAAAAATAGACTTACTAAGCAGAAAAATAGTAGTAAATTTAGCACCAGCAAACACAAAAAAGCAAGGATCAAACTTTGACTTAGCAATAGCTACAGGAATTATCATAGCACTAGGAAATATAAAAAATAAAAATATCAATAAATTTCTAGAAGAAACAATACTCATAGGAGAACTATCATTAGACGGGACAATAGAAAAAGTAAATGGAATATTACCAATATGTATTGAAGCCAAGAAAATAGGAATAAAAAATATAATTTTATCAGAAAAAAACCTTGAAGAAGCAAAAATAATTGAAGGAATAAATATAGTACCAGTCAAAAATTTACAAGAAGTCATAGGAATTTTAGAAAAAAATAAAATTTCCCTAAAAGAGGAAACAATACATAACTATAAAATTATTGAACCACAATATAACATTGACTTTTCAGAAGTAAAAGGCCAAGAAAATGTAAAAAGGGCATTAGAGATATCCGCGGCAGGAGGCCATAATTGCATACTAATAGGAAGCCCACGGAACGGGAAAAACAATGTTAGCGAGAAGAATTCCAACAATATTACCAGATATGACAATTGATGAAGCTTTAGAAGTTACAAAAATATATAGTATAGTCGGACTAACCTCTAAAGAAACACCACTAATATCAAATAGACCATTTAGAAGCCCACATCATACGGTAACACCAGTATCTTTAGTTGGAGGAGGAAAAAATCCAAAGCCAGGAGAAATAAGCTTAGCACATAATGGTGTTTTATTCTTAGATGAGTTACCAGAATTTAATAGAAATTCATTAGAAGTATTAAGAGGACCATTAGAAGATAGAAAAATAACTATAAGTAGACTAAATTCAACAATAACATATCCATGTAATTTTATGTTCATAGCAAGTATGAACCCATGCCCATGTGGATATTTTGGTTCAAAGGAAAAAGAGTGCAAATGTAAGCCGGAACAAATTAGAAAATATATAAACAAAATAAGTGGTCCATTATTAGACAGAATAGATATTCACATAGAAGTAGCAGGAATAAAATTTAGTAAATTACAAAGTGATAAAAAAGTAGAAAATTCAAAAGAAATAAAGAATAGAGTTAATAAAGCTAGAAAGATACAAATAAAAAGATATAAAGAATATAATATTTATTCAAATTCAGAGTTAACGCCAAAACTTATAGAAAAGTTTTGCAAGTTAAATAATGATTCGAAAATAATTTTAGAAAAAGCATTTAAAAAGTTAGGTTTAAGTCCACGAGCATATGGAAGGATATTGAAAGTGGCAAGAACTATAGCAGATTTAGATACACAAGCTAAAATATCTCCAAAGCATTTAACAGAAGCTATACAATATCGTAGTTTAGATAGGAAATATTGGAATAATTAAAGTTTTTCTTAAAATATAATTCAAATAAAATTTATAAATCAACAAAAATAAAATTAATTAAAT
>CAJMRU010000314.1 GCA_905215845.1 uncultured bacterium | reverse complement strand
ATGATATTTAAAAAAATTAGTCAATACCTAATTTTTCTTTTAATGCTTCTTGTAATACTTGAGAAAAGTTAATATTATTTTTTTCTGACAAGTAATTTAACCATTCTGGTATAGTTAAAGTTTTCTTTACTGATTTGTTATTAAACTTTTTATGATATTCATCCATATCAATACTAACAAACGATATAAATTGATTTTTTTGTAAAGTAATATTTGAAAAATCCAAAGAAGGTTTTGGAAAATTAGTTGTTTCATCCAAATATAGGCCCATAGCATCCTGAGCCATCAGATAAGCATTTTGAATACTGTCTCCAAAAGTTGAACATCCTTTTAAATCAATAAAGTCAACATTATAATATTTGCCATCATAAGTAAATATTGCAGGAAAGACAGTTAATTGATTTTTCATTTTTATACCTCCAAATTAATAAAATAGAAAGAAGAAAAAATGCATAGCAAAGAAAACCTTATTTAAAATATAAAATTAAAGCATCCACCTCAATTATACTGAAACTTTATATTATATTTGGAAGGGCTAACTACTTTAGCCCTGTCCTTTTTAATATTGCCTCAGCGGTACCGATTGGTAGTTCACTATTATGTACAGGAATTATCTCAGTTTGATTTCCGCTTTCTCATTTTTAAATGAGAACCTTTTTGAGATATTTCTCGCCAACCATTTTGCTTTAGCAACTTGATTAGCTCTTTACTTCGCATTTATTATCCTCCTTTCTCAGTATAATTATACTACGTATAAATACGTGTGTCAAGTGTTTCTTCGAGAAAGTTGAAAATATTTTAAAAGCATCGAAAAAGGCTAAAAATCAACTGATGTGAGTATATTAATTAAAAAATAAAAAGCCTTTAAATGGATTGTAATAGGTTTGCTTTAAATAAGAACAAAAATAAAATTTGAAAAATTTGTCAAAATATGTTGAAACAAAATACAAAATATGGTAAACTCAAATTGATTAAAATCAAAAGTAAAATTATAATTCAAAAATGTTAAAATCAAATCAAAATTTATTCAAAAATTTTATCAACATCACTGCAAATTTATATGAAAGAAGGTTGAAATATGCAATACTATAATTTAAAAATAGCAATTTTTTTAAAAAACAATTTACAAAATTATGAAATATATGAAAAAATAGGAAATTTAATATCATTTGCAATGTTAAAAAATGAAAAATTAAAAGAGTTACACGAAAAAAACATATATAAAAATTATGTATATTGTAATTTATATCCGATAGAAAAAGATGGATACTATAAACAAAATCAAGTGTACCAATTTGATATACGAGGAATAGAAATTGAAAAAATGATGAAATTGAAACAGGTGCTTAACTCTGTAGAAGATAAAAATTTTAAGGTAATAAATGTAAGATTTGAAACAAGTAAACAAAGGAAAATAAATAAATTAATAACACTAACACCTGTAATTATAACTATGCCAAAAGGTGATTATGACATAAAAGACGATATAGATTTTGCTCAAAAAAGGATTTTAGACAATATTCAGAAAAAATATAAAGAATTATATAAATCAAATATAGAAGTAGACTTTATAGAAGAAATTAAAAAAACAAATGTAAAGCCTATAAAAATACCATATAAAAATATACATATGTTAGGAAATAAATTTGAAATAAAAGTAAAAGAAGACCCAATGTCACAAAATTTAGCATATTTAATGTTAGCAATAGGCTGTGGAGAGAAAAACTCTTTAGGCTTCGGATTCTGCAAAGCAAAATAGACCAACTATTAAATGTCAATAGTTTTTTTAAAAAAAATAAAAAAATTTTTGAG
>CAJMRU010000313.1 GCA_905215845.1 uncultured bacterium | reverse complement strand
GATGGTTCAACAGACCAAACAGAGCAAAAAGTGAAAAGTTTTATTCAAGAACAAAAATCATATATTGAAATAAAATATTTCAAACAAAAAAATCAAGGTAAAATGGTAGCTATAAACAATCTAGTAGAAAAAGCAACAGGAGAATATATAATGTTTCTTGATTCAGATGATTACATAGACAAAAAGCTATATGATAATATAAAGAAATATATTGATGAAAATGTTGAGCTTATAAAATATAAAATGCAAAGAGTAGATGAAAATGACAAAATTTTAGAAATTGTCCCTGGTGCTACATTTGATAAAATTACAGGAGAAGAGGGATTTAATAGGCTTTATGGAACAGATGTATTGCTAGATTCACCTTGTGTATATGTAATTAAAAAAGATATATTTGAGAGAAATAACTTAAAGTTTAAAGTTGGAACAGAACATGAAGATTTTGGATTGATTCCATTTGTTATTGTTCTTGCAAAATCTATGATATCTACTAATTTTTATGGATATTATTATGTTCAAAGCAAAGGAAGTTTAATGCGTAATGAAAATTACCAAAAAACAATTAAAAGAGTGTATGATGCATTAGGACATTATGATAATGCAAAAGAATATTCTCAAGAAATTAATCTTTCGAAATTAACACATGATAATATTATGATTTATTATACAAATGCTGTAATATTAAAAGCTAGAGATTTAAAAGAAGAGGAAAGAAAAAAATATTTAGAAGAGTTAAAGAAAAGAAAAGTATTTAAAAATATAAAAGTAAGAAATTTAAAACAAATGATTAAAAAAATATTGTTAATGATAGATATGAACTTGTATTTAAAATTATATGGTAAATAAGACCTAGAAAACTAATATTATATAAGTTTATGTCAAAAAATAGGAGAAGAAATGAAAAAAGTAAGTGTAATTGTACCTTTTTATAATGTGGAAAAATATATAGATAAATGTTTAAATTCATTAGTAAATCAAACATTAAAAGATATAGAAATAATTATAGTTAATGATGGAAGCAAAGATAATTCAGAAACTATTGCTAAGGAATATTCAAGTAAATATAAAGATAAAATAATTTATCTTGAAAAAGAAAATGGAGGATTATCAGATGCAAGAAATTATGCAATACCATATGCAACAGGAGAATATATAGCTTTTTTAGATTCAGATGATTATGTTGAATTTAATATGTATGAACAAATGTATAAAAAAGCCAAAAAAGAAAATGCAGATATTGTGGAATGTAATTTTCTATGGGAATATCCTAATGAAACAATAGAAAGTGAAGGCAGAACTTATAAAGATAAACATGATATTTTATTAAATGCAAGAGTAGTAGCTTGGAATAAACTAATAAAAAGAGAATTAATAGAAAAAACAAAAATAAAATTCCCATATGGTCTTAGATATGAAGATGTAGAGTTTTTCTATAAATTAATACCATATATTAATAAATTAGAAATAGTGAATAAATCATTTGTTCATTATGTCCAAAGGGATAATTCTATTTCAAATTCTCAAAATGCTAGAACTAAAGAAATTATAAACATTTTAGATAATGTAATAGATTACTATAAAGAAAATGCAATATATGAAGAGTATAAAAATGAATTAGAATATAATTATGCAAGATACTTATTATGCAGTTCATTTCTTAGAATGATAATGATAGAAAACAAAAAAGAAAGAAAAGAAATCATAAAATATTCTTGGAATAAATTAAATGATACTTTTCCTAATTGGAAGAAAAATAAATACATAAAAAATAAGAACTTAAAAAATAAATATATGTTAAGTGTTAATAAAGTAACAATTA
>CAJMRU010000312.1 GCA_905215845.1 uncultured bacterium | reverse complement strand
GGTGAGAATAATGGATAGAATTGCATTAGTAATCGGTAATTCTGATTATTCAAATGTAGGGAAATTGAATAATCCTAAGAATGATGCTGACGATATTGCTAGTATTTTGAATAAATTAAATTTTGATGTTACAAAAATAATGGATGCAAATTTAATAGATATTCAAAAATCTGTTAATGATTTTTTACAGGCATTAGATGAATATGCTGTAGGGGTATTTTTTTATGCAGGGCATGGTATGCAAATCGACGGTAAAAATTTTATCGTTCCTATTGATTTAAAGTTAAGTGATAAAAGCAAGACAATGGTCTCTTGTTATTGTTTAAATTCGCTGTTAGAAGGTGCATCTTCATATAAGGGAAAAACATTAATATGTATATTGGATGCATGTCGAGATAATCCTTTTGCTATGGGGAGGGGATTTTTAACAGGCTTTGCGCCATTTAATAATCCACCTAAAGGTACTATGATTGCTTATTCTACAAGCGCTGACTGTAGTGCATTTGATGGACAATGTAGTAATGGATTATATACACAAGTTTTAAAAGATGCTATGCTTATTCCAAATTTGAAAATTGAAGAAATGTTTAAATTTGTTAGAAATAAAGTGTCAGAAATATCAATTAGCCAATACGGAGAAGAACAGCTTTCATGGGAATATTCTTCGTTAGTGGGAGACTTTTATTTTTCTGTTACGCCACAACCAGTCAATGAACAGGTTACTGATGAGAAAATATATGAATTCATATGTGCTCGTCGAAAATCTTATGAGAATGCTTCGGATAATATTTATGATATTGAATGTTTGCCATATATAGATGCCTATAATAAATATCATATACCAATTATTAAAATTTTACGTGCATATTCAAGAGTAGATTATTCAAAAAGAGGATTTCAGTTTTCGGATGCTACTATAGATCAGTTAAACAGCAATTATTTGTCATCATGGGGATTTATACAGAAATATGGTAGATGGTATTATAAAAATCATTACGTTGAGATGGGAGATTTATTGCCATTGCCCGAGGAATTAGAACCTAAACAACCTATTAATGGAAAGGAATTGAAGATTGAAGCTTCATTGAGCTGGAAAATGAATGATGGAAAGATAAGATTTCAAGTATCTTCTAATATTCCAGAGGAAACCCCATTAATGTTTACATTACGTGGCAAAGAATATACAGCTCAATGTAAATCTGTAGCAGGTAATAGAATTTCAATAAGTGAATGGTTTAGTGACAGAGGTAATCCTATGAAAAATGGATTTTATACTATAGATGTGTCATGTCCGATATATAGTGTATTGCCAGAAAAGATAAAGAAAATATTTGGTGAACGTAATAGAAATATATGTGGACAATATGTTAAATTTGAACCAGTGGGAGGAAATACGATTCATTTTTCGTATGGATTAGTTCTTAAAAATAGTAAAGTTCAAGTTATTGATATGCAACAAAGAATCTCAGCATTATAATGAATGTGGTTTTATACAAGAAAACATGGCAGATTGTAACTGGTTAAAGTGAATTGGGCGTATGGAACTTTTAAATCCATACGCCTTTTAAACAAGAGAGTTGTAAGAGCATATTATCTACTCGATGATGATTATAATTCCATATCATATGACCTTTTCTTAGCTCTGGCAGGCTGATTTCGCCGCATCTCCTGTTTCCTCTGATATTCAAGTTCCCAGGCACGATGGGAAAAAACATCAGGATCTTCCACATTGAGATAATCTACCTCATTGGCGGCAATATCACGGCGGTGATAGTCATAATATTTACCGAAAGTACCTTTGAGCTGTTCGATCAGCTTAT
>CAJMRU010000311.1 GCA_905215845.1 uncultured bacterium | reverse complement strand
TCTATCTTTATCCTTCTAACAAAATCAGATAATATAACTAATTTACAAAAAAGAATTTCTTAATTTCTTTATTTCTCACTACATAAAAACTCAGAGGAATTTTTATCCTCTGAGTTACAGTACACCTAATAATCATAAACAATTCTCTCTACCTCATTGATCATAAAGATCAATGAGTGCCCTAAATTTTCACTTTCCAAATTATTCAGACATAAATTGGAAAGAATATTTACTATCATTTTCTCCTTTTCTGAATCAATCAGATTCAATTCATAAGAAGATTGCGTCAATCTTACACCGGCTATAAGATATTTTATTATAAGTTTCTCTTCTCTCAATATCTCAAAACCATTAATATTTAATACCTTTGGAAAGCCTTCCTTTTGATAATTTATATAAAAAGCTTCTCTCATCAGTAAACTTCTGGTTTTTTTCTGTTCCTCGACAGATAACCATCTGCATTTTCCCTCACAAAAGCACTTACCATTTAAAATTTTCCGCACTCTTATGAAGTTTCCACCACAGTCTTCCATTTCAAAAGTATAAAATTGTGCCATATGTGTACCCTCCTAAAAATTTATTGTTTATAATTATATCATATAATTATAAATATTTCTACTAAAATTTTAATTTTTCTTCAATCCATTCATCTAATTTATCTATTTTTAATCTTATTTGTTCCATAGTATCTCTATCTCTTACTGTAACAGTTTCATCTTCTAATGTATCAAAATCAACAGTTATACAATATGGTGTTCCTATTTCGTCTTGTCTTCTATATCTTTTTCCTATACTTCCTGTAACATCATAGTCACACATATATCTCTTAGATAGTTTCTCATATACTTCTTCAGCTTTTTCTGATAATTTTTTAGATAATGGTAATACTGCAAGTTTAAATGGCGCTATTGCTGGGTGTAAGTGAAGAACAATTCTTGTATCTCCTTCTGCAATTTCTTCTTCCTCATAACTATTACATAAAAATGCTAATGCTGCTCTATCTGCTCCAAGTGATGGCTCTATGCAGTATGGAACATATCTTTCGTTTGTTTCCGGATCTAAATATGATAAATCTTGTTTAGAGTGTTCCATATGTTTTGATAAATCATAGTCTGTTCTATCTGCTACTCCCCATAATTCTCCCCATCCAAATGGAAATGCAAATTCTATATCAGTAGTAGCTTTACTATAAAATACTAATTCTTCTTTACTATGGTCTCTTAATCTAATATTTTTTTCTTCAATTCCTAAATTAAGCAACCAATTTTTGCAGAAGTTTCTCCAATATTCAAACCATTCCAAATCAGTTCCTGGTTTGCAGAAAAATTCTAATTCCATTTGTTCAAATTCTCTTGTTCTAAATATAAAGTTTCCAGGTGTTATTTCATTTCTAAATGCTTTTCCTATTTGAGCTATTCCCATAGGTAATTTTTTTCTTGTTGTTCTCATTGCATTTTTGAAGTTTACAAAAATACCTTGAGCAGTTTCCGGTCTTAAATATATTTGAGATGTTGTATCTTCTGTTACTCCTTGGAAAGTTTTAAACATTAAGTTAAATTTTCTTATATCTGTAAAATTAGTTTTTCCACATTTTGGACAAGGAATTTTATTATTATTTATATAATCAATTAATTCTTTGTCACTCATTCCATCTGCTATCATGTCTTTTCCATTTTCATGAGCCCATTCTTCAATTAATTTATCAGCTCTATGTCTAGTTTTACATTCTTTACAGTCTATTAATGGGTCTGAAAATCCTCCAATATGACCTGATGCTACCCAAGTTTCTGGATTCATTAATATTGCTGCATCTAATCCTACATTATATTTACATTCTTGAATGAATT
>CAJMRU010000310.1 GCA_905215845.1 uncultured bacterium | reverse complement strand
TTTTTTGTTATATTTATATATGATAATAATAGGAAATAGATAAAACATATAAGTAAATGTTAACTTAAATGGAGGCGGAATAATTGGGAAAAGTTATATCAGTAGCAAATCAAAAAGGTGGAGTAGGAAAAACAACAACAACAGTCAATTTAGGAACAATTTTAGCAAAAAAAGGAAAAAAAGTCTTATTAATAGATGCAGACCCACAAGGAAATGCTTCTAGTGGATTAGGAGTTGAAAAAGAAGTAGAAAACTCTACATATGATATTTTAGTAAATGAAACAGAAATGAGTGAAGCAGTACAAACAACAATAATAAAAAATTTATATGTATGTCCATCAAATATGAGTTTAGCAGGAGCAGAAGTGGAATTAGTGTCTATGATGTCAAGAGAACAAAGATTAAAAGAAAAATTAGAACCTGTAAAAGATATATTTGATTATATATTAATAGACTGTCCACCATCATTAGGATTAATAACTCTAAATGCATTTACAGCATCAGACAGTGTATTAATTCCAGTACAATGTGAGTATTTTGCATTAGAAGGATTAGGACAACTAATAAATACAGTAAATTTAGTAAAAAGACATTTAAATAAAAACATTGAAATTGAAGGAGCACTACTTACAATGTATGATATAAGAACAAACTTATCAAATCAAGTAGTAAAAGAAGTAAAAAAATATTTCAATGATAAAGTATATAAAACAGTAATACCAAGAAATGTAAGATTAAGTGAAGCTCCTAGTTATGGAATGCCAATAACAGAATATGATCCAAAATCAAAAGGAGCGAAAAGCTATGAGAAATTTACAAGGGAATTTCTAAAAATAAATGATGAGGAGCAAAAAGCAAAACATATGCAATAAAATAACAAAGGAATAGAAAGGAAGGATGAAAATGGCTAAAATGACAGGATTAGGAAAAGGATTAGATGCTTTATTTGGACCAGCACCAGAAGAAGAACAAGCAAAAGATGATGATGTTTTAAGAAATTTAAAAATAACAGAAGTAGAGCCAAATAGGGATCAACCAAGAAAGAATTTTGACCAAGAAGCCTTAGAAGAATTAGCAGAATCTATAAAAGAATATGGATTAATACAACCAATAGTGGTAACAAAAAAAGAAGGATATTATAGCATTATAGCTGGAGAAAGAAGATGGAGGGCATCAAAAATAGCAGGATTGCAAGAAATACCAGCGATAATAAGAGAAGACAATGAAAAAATAAATTCAGAAATATCATTAATAGAAAATATGCAAAGAGAAGACTTAAATCCATATGAAAAAGCGTTAGGTGTAAGAACATTAATAGATAATTATGGACTAACACAAGAAGAAGTTGCCAAAAAATTGGGAAAAGGAAGAAGTACAATAGCAAATATTGTTAGAGTATTAAACTTAGAACCACGAGTTTTAGAAATGGCAAAAGAAGGAAAATTAACAGAAGGGCATTGTAAAGCTTTACTAGCAATAACAGATCCAGAAAAACAATATAAAACAGCAATACAAATGCTAGAAAGAGGAGCAACAGTAAGGCAAGTAGAGAAAAAAGCAAGAATAAAAGAAACAAAAGAAGAATTAGACAGAAATCATATACTATATAAAAGTATAGAAGATAATTTTCAAAGCTTTTTTGGGTCTAAAGTAAGACTTGATGCAGGAAAGAGAAGGGGAAAAATCATCATAGAATATACTTCAAATGATGATTTAGAAAGAATATTAGGATTAATAAAATAAATATAATCGTTTTATTAAAGAAAGAGATGGTGTGATGGAAAGTATATTAGAATTATTAAAAACAGATAATTACTTAATAGCATTATCAGTAATAGTAATTTTAT
>CAJMRU010000309.1 GCA_905215845.1 uncultured bacterium | reverse complement strand
TTTGTTCTTTTAATTGAATTCCAACCATGACTTCAATATAATAAGTAATTATTAATAAGAAATGGAAGGAGAGTAGTATTTTAACTACAAGTAGATTATGAAATTAGCAAGTGAGTGGAAAGATTATAAAATATTAGATATGGCAGATGGACAAAAATTAGAAAGATGGGGAGATGTAGTTTTATCAAGACCAGACCCTCAAATTATTTGGAAAAGTAAAAGCTTTCCAAGTAAATGGAAAGAAATAAATGCAGAATATCATAGAAGTAAAACAGGTGGGGGAGCATGGGAATTTAAAAAGAAGATGCCAAAACAGTGGCAAGTTAAATACAAAAATTTAATATTTAATATCAAACCAATGGGATTTAAACATACAGGATTATTTCCAGAACAAGCAGTTAACTGGGACTGGATGATAGAGAAAATACAAAAAGAAAAGAAAAATAAAAAAGAAGTAAAAGTATTAAATTTATTTGCATATACAGGAGGAGCAACTGTTGCTTGTTTATCAGCAGGTGCATCAGTTTGTCATGTTGACAGTTCTAAAGGAATGACAACATGGGCTAAAGAAAATGTAATTTCTTCAGGACTACAAGATAGGCAGGTTAGGTTTATAATAGATGATGTCGTTAAATTTGTAAATAGAGAAATTAGAAGAGGAAATAAATATGATGCAATAATTATGGATCCACCTTCTTATGGAAGAGGTGCAAAAGGAGAAGTATGGCAATTTGAAAACAATATATATGATTTGGTTGAATTATGTTCAAAGGTGTTATCTGATAATCCATTATTTTTCTTAATAAATTCATATACAACAGGAATTTCAAGTCAAGTATTAAAAAATATATTAAATATGGTAATTTCTAAAAAATATAGAGGAGAAATTGATGCAGGAGAGATAGGCTTACCAATGGAAAATTCAAAACTTATATTACCATGTGGAATATATGGAAGATGGGAGAAAAAATGCAAGAGTTAAAAGTAATATATGAAGATAATCACATAATAGTTGTAGAAAAAAAGCCTAATATACCATCTCAATCAGACAAAACAGGTGATATTGATATGCTTACAATTGTAAAAGAATATATAAAAGAAAAATATAATAAACCCGGAAATGTATATTTAGGATTAGTACATAGACTTGATAGACCAGTTGGAGGGATAATGATTTTTGCAAAGACATCAAAAGCTGCATCTAGACTTAGTAATCAAGTAAGAGAAAAAATATTTAAGAAAGAATATTTAGCAGTAGTTGATGGCAAATTTGAGCAAAAAGAAGGAAGTTTAAAAGATTATTTATATAAAGATGAAAGAAATAATATAAGTAAAGTAGTAAAAAAAGAAAAAAAAAATGCAAAATTAGCAAGCTTAGATTATGAAGTTTTAAAGTATAATAATGTAAAAAATTTAAGCCTTGTAAAAATAAATTTACATACAGGAAGACATCATCAAATACGAGTACAATTGGCAAATTTTAATCATAGTATATTTGGAGATCAAAAATACGGAACAAGAGGGCAAGGAAAACAAATTGCTCTTTGGGCATATAAGTTAACAATTATACATCCAATTACAAAGGAAGAAATGGAGTTTACAGATTTTCCTGAGAGTGTTGGGACATGGTGCATATTAAAAGAAATTTAATAGAATAACAGTTTAGTTACAAGAGAAGTAATTAAACTGTTATTTTTTCTTTAACATATGAATAAAGTATTAAAGAAATAAAATTAAAGTTCAGATAGTAAAATGTAAAAGTATTTTATAAAACAAAATTTTTATAAAAATATAGATAACAAAATTTCGCGAGTAATTTGTAATGTTTTATAAAAGAAATAATCAAATTCTTAAATTTATTGATAA
>CAJMRU010000308.1 GCA_905215845.1 uncultured bacterium | reverse complement strand
CAGGTGGGGCGAGGGTAGAAATATTTTTCCTGAGTAGTCAAGAAACAAGCTAAATGAAAAGTCTAATCCCCCAGCATAGCTGGGGGTTTTCATTGAAGTTAAAAAAAGATTGTAAATTTTTTTACAATCTTTTTTAGCTTTTTATTTACTTTCTATTAATTCACTCTTATACTCTTTATCTCCTACCTTAAAATTAATAAACAATTTTTTAGCTAAATCTTTTTTAGTAATATTGAAAGATACACTATATCCACCATCTCCTATTGTTCCACCACTACCTTCTTGATATTTATTTCCTTCTCCATCTGTAATATTTAGCATTTCTTCACATCTTCTTCTAAATTCGTCTCCTACCATATCTTTTCCTGAAGCTATTAGATTTAGGTATTCTTCTGATTTAAAATTCATCACAAATTTTGTTTCTGTTAATGTTATTTTTGATATTTCTAGTCCTGGAATTTCATTTGCTAGTTTTAGGTTTATAGTTTCTCTTTTATTCATTTCATCTGGAATATCAAATTCAAATAACCATTTAGCATTGCTTAAATCAAAATTCTTAACATTTAATTTTTCATCTTCTCCTTTATTAGCTTCAAAATATCCTATATCAAATATTTTTATATATATTTTATTGCTTTTAGGAAATTTATCCCTAGTTTCAATATGTATATCATTAATTGCTGTTTTTTCATTTTCATTTACTGATATATTTCCTATTCCACCACTATTTGCTAAGTATAGACTGTATATATCTTTATTATTATATACTCCAAGTTCTTTTTCCATAAAAATTGCATTATAATCATATTTTTCATTTTCACCAAAATGCATTCCCGAAGATATTTGATAAATATTCTTATTTTCGTCATATACTACGTATGAAAATGATAACATTTTATAATCAAATTCCTTATTTAATTTAAAATTAACATTTGCTTTAAAAGTATCGTCAGTTATATTAATTGAGTCTATTTTAACTCCTATTCCGTCTTGAAATACATAGTCCATTCCTTCTACTTTGGCATAGTTTTTTTCTTTGTCATAAGATAATTTTCCTTTTGTTTCTACTGTTGGTATTTTTTCAAATGCTTGAAATCTATTATCCATATCGATTAGTCCATAAAGTTTATATGCCATAATACCTATAATAGCCATAAGTATTATTACTAAAATTGCTACTACAATTTTGTTCCATAATTTCATTTTTTCTTTTTTCATAAAATTCCCCCTTTTCTTCTGTGTAACCTAGCCATCATGAGTTATCCTTTATAACTTTTAGACCTTTGGCTTTGCGTCATAAACTTTCATTTATTTTGCTTTTTTTACAATATCTACCTATATTATACTACTTTTTATTTTTTATAACAACTCAAATCTCATTATAGTCAAATAAATTTTCTTCTTATTGTAATATTTTTTTCTTTACTTCTTAAAAAAATGTATAAAAAATACATCTAAAGCCTGTATTTCTACAAATTTTAAATGTATTTTATTTTTGATGGCTATATTTTAATTTTGTTGCCATTCCTCCTCTTATATGTCTTTCTGCTTTATTTTCGTCAAGTATCTTTCTGACTTCTTTGGCTAATCCTGGATTTATTTTTTTTAATCTTTCAGATACATCTTTATGTACTGTACTTTTGCTTATTCCAAATTTTTTAGCAGCTCCTCTTACTGTATCTTTTGATTCTATTATATAATGTGCAAGCTTTATAGCTCTTTCTTCGATTGATATACCTATCATTGTTCTAACTCCTTTATGAGATTACTTTTGTTTAATTGTATTCTTATTAGGTTGTAGTTAGAACTTTAACTTTT
The DNA here is from genome assembly GCA_905215845.1 of uncultured bacterium. Lineage (GTDB taxonomy): Bacteria > Bacillota > Clostridia > TANB77 > CAG-508 > CAG-269. The sequence continues at coordinate 53 of CAJMRU010000308.1, read as the reverse complement.
ATAGTTTAATATTTTTTCAATTTCTTATAACATCTTTTATAACTTTCCTAGTT
>CAJMRU010000307.1 GCA_905215845.1 uncultured bacterium | reverse complement strand
AACCAACTGTATATCATATGAATGAAGGACATTCCGCATTTTTAAATTTAGAAATTATAAAAAATATTATAAAAGAAAAACAAGTTTCATTTGAAGTTGCAAAAGATATTGCAAGTTCAAAAACAGTATTTACAACACATACACCAGTACCAGCAGGAAATGACATATTCCCAATTGATTTAGTAGAAAAATATTTTAAAGATTTTTGGCCAAGATTAGGTATTTCAAGAGAAGAATTCTTAAAATTGGGAATGAAACCAGGGCCGGATATGGATACAGGATTTAATATGGGAATTTTAGCTTTGAAAATTGCTGGAAAGAAAAATGGAGTTAGTAAGTTACATGGAGCAGTTTCTAGGGAATTATTTAGTGAAGTGTGGCCTAATATTGCTGCAAATGAATCACCAATAGGATATGTAACAAATGGAATTCATACTTGTACATGGCTTGCACCTAAACTTAAAGAATTATATAATAAATATTTAATGCCATACTGGCAAGATAATATGCATCAAGATTATGTATGGGAAAAAATAAAAAACATACCAGATGATAAATTATGGCTTACACATATTGAAAGAAAAAGAAAATTAATAAATCTAGTTAAAGAAAATACAACGGAAAGATTAAGAAGATCAGGATATAGCTATGAAGAAATAAATGAAATAGTATCAAAATTAGACCCAGATGCTTTAACAATAGGATTTGCTAGAAGATTTGCAACATATAAAAGAGCGACTTTGATATTTAAAGATATCGAAAGAATGACACAAATTATGAATAATACTGGAAAACCAGTACAATTAATATTTGCAGGAAAAGCACATCCAGCAGATAAAGAAGGTCAAGATTTAATTAAGTATATCCATGAAGTATCTATGATGCCACAATTCAAAGGAAAGATTTTCTTACTAGAAAACTATAATATAGCAATGTCTAGATATTTAGTAAGCGGAGTAGATGTATGGTTAAATAATCCAAGAAGACCTATGGAAGCTTCAGGAACAAGTGGACAAAAAGCATCTGTAAATGGAGTTATAAACTTTAGCGTACTAGATGGATGGTGGGCAGAAGGATATACTCAGAACAATGGATGGACAATAGGAACAAATGCAGAATATGATTCTTATGAAGCCCAAGATATGGCAGATAGTCAAAGTATGTATCATACATTAGAAGAAAAAATAATTCCTACATATTATGATAGAGATAAAAATGGTATTTCTAAAAAATGGTTAGAATTAATGAAAAATTCAATTATAACAACAGGAGGAAAATATAGCACAGCTAGAATGTTAGTTGATTATACAAATGAATTATATATGCCATTATGTAATTTAACTAAAAAATATTATGAAGATATTGACAATGTTGCTGCATATAATTCTTGGAAAAAAGATTTATATGTTAATTGGAAAGATATAAAAATTACACAAGGAAATAATCTAGATAATATAACAATGGATGCAGGAAATAACATTGAAGTAGCTTGTGAAGTACAATTACCAAATATAGATGTCGAAAATGTTACAGTAGAAGCATATTATGGAAAAATCTTAGAAAATGGAATTGTAGAAAATGTAAGTATAATTCCAATGGAATTACAAGAAGTTGATGAAGAACATAAAAAATATTATTTTACTGCAAAAATCGAATTAACTTCAGGTGGGAATTATGGTTATACATTTAGAGTTATGCCAAGACATGAAATGTTATTAGAACCAGCTAATTTGGATTTAGTAAAATGGATAACTAAATAAGAAATTTAATATATAAATTGTGAAAGGGCTTTACTAGAATATAAAAATATTTCTGGTGTGAAGCCTTTTTAATTATATTCCATAGATAAGAACTTGTAAGCTCTACAAATGAACCTTT
>CAJMRU010000306.1 GCA_905215845.1 uncultured bacterium | reverse complement strand
CCCCTAAATTATTTGGTTACCCTATCAAAAGATATATATAAACTAATGTTTTTATTTAGATTTTATAAATTTTCATTATTTTCTGATACAACAAATGCAATAGCATAATGATTTTCATGTGAAATTGAAACATGACAATGAAAATTTTTTATATATGGTTTACCATTTTTATCATTTAAACAGCATATTTCTTTAAATGGCGTAAATCCTACAGCCTTAATAAAAGCCTCTTTAACCGCAAATCTTCCTCCTATAAACTCTCTTTTGGATTTGTCATTTTTCTTTGATTGATATAGTATAATTTCGTCTTCATGTAGAATTTTTTTTGCAAGTTGATCCAAATGATCTAACCTTCTTAAATCACAAATATCCACACCTATTCCACTAATCATAATTAATCCTTAAATTTTTTTTCATACAAACTCATTAATTCATCTAATGACATGTTATCATCAATTTCATCAATCAATGAATTTTGTTCTTCAGATTTTTTTTGTCCAAAATCCAACTTAAATTCTCCCGTTCTTTCTTCAATAATTTTAAGTTGATCTTGTTCTTCTTCTACAATTTTAGCAATATTTCTTAAATTATCTTCAACAGTTGGCAGCTTTTCCTCATCAATAATTTTTTCTTCATTAACATCCTCTAAATTTGAAGTATCCGAAGTATTTTCATTTTCTTCAACAGTAGTTAAAACAGCTTCACTTTCTGAATCTTCCTTTTCTTCAAAATTACCATAATAAGGAGAAATGACTTGAATAAGAGAATTATCTTTCTTTTTTGCTTTTTTAACAGCTTTCTTTTTTACCGTTTTGGCTGTTTCTTTTTTGACTTCATTCATACCAAACATAGGTGAAATAATTTCTTTCATTTCATAATTTTTCTTTATTTCTGATTCTGCTTCTTTTTCAGCTTTTTTTTCAATTTTATTAACATTTTTGGAAGTAGTTTCTTTTGACAATTGTTGATTTGTACTTTTTTTAGGTATACTTTCATCCTTTTTGAATTCCTCATCATAAATAAGAGGCTTTGAAAATTTTTCATTTCTTCTTTGTTCAACAATTGGATCTACAGTTTCAAAAATATCATCTTCATTTGATTTTTTAAAAAAATGTTTAAACATAATAACTCCTTCCTTCAATCTCATCTATTTAATTGATTGAATAAACGCTTCTATTTCTTCTTGTGTTTTTCTTAATTTACTTACAAAACGTCCAGTCTCTTGTCCGTTTTCATAGCTTACAAAAGAAGGAATTCCTAAAATATCTAAATTTTGGCATAACTCAATAAAATTATCTCTATTAATACTATAAAATGTAAAATCTGGATATTTTTTTACAACGTCTCCAATAAATGGCTTAATAAACATACAATCAGGACACCACGATGCCGTAAATAAAATGATTGATTTATTTTTAATTGCCTCTTTATATTCATCTAAAGTATTAATTTCTATTAATTGATCCATCTCTCTACTCCTTAATATCATGAATAATCATCTTATAAATTGGTCCGTTTACTGAAAATTTTCTTTCATATTCTGTCATAATATTATCATCAGCCTCTGGAGAATTATGTAAATCTAGAGAAACATAGTCTAAATGATAATTATTTTCTGTTACAGACTGTAATGAATATTCAAATAATCCTCGATTATCAGTTTTAAATTCAATATAACCATCTTTCTTTAATAAATAACGATATACATTTAGAAATGAAGGTGATGTTAATCGTCTTTTAGCATGTCTTTTTTTAGGCCAAGGATCACTAAAATTTAAAAATAAGTGATCTATTTCACCTTTTTCAAATACTTTTTCTAATTCAATTGCATCGTAATGCATAAGCTTTAAATTAGGTAATTTTTCATTTTTATTTATTTTATTAATA
>CAJMRU010000305.1 GCA_905215845.1 uncultured bacterium | reverse complement strand
TAAAATTTTGACAATAATTTTTAAGAAAATTATTAAAAACTATAATTTGAAAAACTCTCGAGAAATGACTCGAGAGTTTTTGTCAATTATACTTATATTTAGCAGATGAGTTAAATGTAAGTTAGAAAGTTTGCGACATTTCGGTTAATAGAATAGGCTTTGAAAAACCTGAAAAATCTTTTTCAAACTTTGGATTTTCATCAGGATAATATCCAGTAATATGAACATTATTTTTATCAAATTTAAAGATATCATCGAGCTTTTTATTTCTACGATCTTTATAGCTCTTATGATTTGCAGGTCCATCTTCAGCATATTTATGTTGAGTGATAGTTCTAATTTGAATTTCAGCAAATATACGGACAGAAGGGTCATTTTTCATTACTAATTCAAAAGTTAGATGATATGACTGATATCCGTATTTTTTTGGAGCTGAAATATAGTCTTTTCCTAATTTGTCTAATCCAGGAATTATAATTTCAGGATCTGGAATAAGAACTTCTGGATATTCATCTGGATTAAAAGCATTTTTATTTACGGATTTATCTGGTGTTGATAAATTTACATACAAAGGAAAATCTGGATTTTTACTTAAAATTGAAGTACTTTCCAAAATTTCTTGAACAATGAGATACTCCATATGCAAAATATCTTGACTTTCTTCTTCTAAAAGAATAATCCGCAAAGCAGGTAAATCTTTTATTTCAGGTGATAAACCATCTTGAATTCGTTCATAACGTTTATAAAGTTCACTCATGAAACTTTTAAAACGTTGTGAAGTGCAAAAATGCAAATCAGGATGATTTTTATGAATTAGTGAAAAACAATGAGAACTAACTGATGACATCATCTGCATATATTTAGGTGCATTTTTACGAATTTCAGCAGATTCTCTTAGTTGAGTAGCCATTTGTAAAAGTAAAAAGTCTTCTACTTTAAAATTTGAAGAAATTTTGTCTGAAAAAGTTTCAATTACAGTTGGTACATTAGTTGAAGTGTAAAGTGATTCCCGAAATAAATTTCCGAGTAAAAGTTCGTTTGTCATTTTTAATCTCCTTTCAATATTGACAATTAATTGTTTACATATGTATATTATATCAGAAAATGCCAAAAAAGTAAACATAAGACTAATTTAGTAATATGTTTACTTTATTTTTTCCTTTAATCCTTCTCGATCTAAAGTTGGTAAATAAGTTAAAGTAGGTTTATCAAAAAGAATTTCATTTGCTATTTTGGAATATTCAGCATTTTCCAAAAACAATTTTTTATAATAATGTTGTACATTTTCTTTCTTAGTATATTTTTTTATATATCCATTATATACATATTTAGTATATTTAGGTAAGATATATTTTATATGTGAAATATATCTATGAACATCACTAGTATTAGTAGATAAAGGTAGGGGATGTAATTTTCGTTTTTTACCAGGAATTTTATCATGTATAGTTGGTCCATATTTTGAAATATATTCCATAATAGATGACCTATCTTGTAATTCGGCAACCCAAGCAGGATATAAAGAACTTTTTAAGCAAAAATGTATCGAATTATATCCATTTAGATCATTAAAATATTTTTGCCTAGAAGAGTCTAAGTAAATTCCTAATTTCTGAAGATTTTCTGAGTTTTCTAGAATATTACTAATAGCAAAATGTCCTGCTATTAAGCCTAAAGAGTTATTTAAGTTTTCTAATAATAAAAAAGCTTGATTCCTTTCATGTTCTAATGAAGGATTAGGTGCGTTTTCTAGTTTTTTATCTATTAAATCTATGTTTTTTTGTATAAAAGCTCTTTGTTCTGATATTTTTTTAAAGTTAATACATTTTGTTAAATATTTAATTTTACTGTTAGTATATTCAATTTTATCATTTATTCTATTTATCTCAACTGAATCAGTTGAACT
>CAJMRU010000304.1 GCA_905215845.1 uncultured bacterium | reverse complement strand
GGGATAATTAAAGTAGTTTAATAATGTATTAGGAGAAAAATGAAAAATTTAAAAATAATAATAAAAAAAGGTTCCGTATTAAGAAGTTTAATTTATAATTTTAAATATTTACCATTACGTCAAGCGGTGTATTTACCACTTATCATTTTTAAAAATGTGGAAATAAAAGGTAAAGGAAAAATTGAAATTTTAAATTTTAGGAAAGGTATTAAAATTTATATTGGCGGTGAAACTTTGAATTGGCTAGATACCAACAAAGAGTATACAAGAATATATATAGAAAAAGATGGTGTTACACAATTTGGAAAAGACGTTTTTTTGGGATGTGGAACCAAAATAGAAATTGCTTCTAAAGCAAAATTAGTTCTAGAAGAGAATAATGTTTTTACAGGTAAAACGACAATTATATGTAAAAACTGTATTTCATTTGGAAAAAATAATTTAATATCATGGGAAAATTTATTTATGGATTCTGATGGACATAGTATTGAATATGAAGAAAATAGAAATCAACTTGGCGAGATTAAAGTAAAAGACAATGTTTGGATTGGATGTAGATGCACAATAAAGAAAAATACAATTATAGGTTCAAATAATGTAGTTGCATCAAATACAGTTTTATCAAGAAAGTATGAGAATCAAAATACAATAATTGCGGGTAATCCTGCTAAAATTGTAAAAGAAGGAGTAATTTGGAAATTAAATCAGCCATTAAAAAAGAAAACGTAAAATGACAATTTGTTTGGTTAAACTATGCTATTTCACTAATGAGTGGATAAATCTAGAATGCTAAAATGATAATCAAATACGAATTAGCAAATAAAATATTGTAAATAACATTTTTAAGGAGAAAGAGATGGAAAGGACAAAGAATGCAGGAAGAAATTTTATTTTTGGAATTATTTTAAAAATTTATCAAATTATTATGCCTTTTATAATGAGAACAATTATGATATATTATATTGGTATACAATATGCAGGATTGAATAATTTGTTTACATCAATTTTACAAGTTTTAAACTTGGCAGAGTTGGGTATAGGTGCGGCAATGATTTATGCTATGTATGAACCAATTGCTAAAGGAGACAATAAGAAAATTTGTGCCTTATTAAATTTATATAAGAAAAGTTTTAGATGGATTGGATTAATTATTTTAACTTTAGGCATTTTGGCATTACCTTTTTTAAATATATTTGTTTCTGGGACAATACCAGAGGGATTAAATATTTATATATTATATTTAATGAATTTAAGTGTTACAGTACTATCATATTGGTTATATGCATACAAAAATAGCTTACTATTTGCAAACCAAAGAACTGATGTTAGTAGTAAAGTATCAATATATACAAGTACAATTCAGTATTGTTTTCAGATTATAGCTTTAGTTTACTATAAGAATTATTATGCATACTTAGCTATTTCAATAGGTGTACAAATTTTGAATAATATTTGGATTTCAAAACGAGTGGACAAATTATATCCTGAGTATAAGCCCAAGGGGGAAGTTGAAGCTAAAACTAAAAAAATGATAAAAAGGAGAGTTTTTGGACTAATAACTAATAAGATAGGAAATACATTATTAAATTCTATAGATTCAATCATCATATCTTCTTATTTTGGATTAACATTATTAGCTTCTTATCAGAATTATTATTTTATTATAACAGCATTAATAAGTTTAATATATATAATTTATCAATCGTGTCTTGCTGGCATAGGAAATAGCTTAATTCTTGAAAGCAAAAGAAAGAATTATAAAGATTTTAATACAATGTATTTTATTATTATAATTATGAATATTTTTTCATGTAGTTGTATGCTAGTTTTATATCAGCCATTTATAAGCTTATGGGTGGGGGAAGAATATAAACTAAACTTTTCTCTAGTTTTATGTTTGGTTGTATATTT
>CAJMRU010000303.1 GCA_905215845.1 uncultured bacterium | reverse complement strand
AATTATTTTTTTTATACACGTTCTAAGTCTTCCAAGTAAATATCTATCTGTCCTATTTATATATTGTTCTTTTTTCATAATTTTTGACAATTCAAAATTTAATTTATCTACAACTTTTTTATGCATCAAAAATTCATCTTTTTTATATTTATGTGTCAAGGAATTAATATTATTGCATCTATAAAAATATAAACAATCCTCTATAAACATTATTCTTTTTGCACATTTTAGATATAGTATATCAAAAACTATATCTTCTGATATATATTCTCTCTCTGATGGGAACTTTATCAAATTTTGTTTGATAATTTCAGTAGAATATAATGCATGCCATACAGACATTGATACTAATGAGTCATTTTTTTCTTTTGGAGATGTCCCTATCATTTCTAATAAAATTTTTGAAGTTATTTCTTCTCCTTCAAATATATTATTTGAATAATAGCATGGTTTTGACAAAACCAAATTATGATTATAGTATTCATAATATCCACAATATACCGTATCTACATTATTTTTTAAAATACTATCAACTAATTTATCAATCATGTCCTCGGCAATAAAATCATCTGAATCAATAAATGCAACATATTGCCCAGATACAAGTTCTAATCCACTATTTCTTGCTAATCCTAATCCCTCATTTTTCTTATGAATCACTTTTATCCTATTATCTAATTTAGCATACTTTTCACAAATTATCCCTGACTGATCCGTTGAACCATCATCTACAAGTATTATTTCAATATTTTTATATGATTGCCTTATTATAGATCTTAGGCAATTATCTATATACTTTTCAACATTATAAATAGGTACAACAACACTTATTAAAATCTTATCCATAAATTCTCCTATACAATATATTGATTTTTATTTTTTATAATTTTCTTCATTTCATCTTTCTTACTTTGATTTATTTTTCCTTTCTTTGTATATGTTATATCAAATATCACACTATTTTTCATTATTGACTCATGTTTATTTTTAAAATCTTCTATACTTGAAACTACTTTTGCTGGATTTCCAACTACTAATGTATTATTTGGTATATTTCCAGAGACTATACTTCCAGCACCTATTACTACATTATTCCCTATAACAGTATTTGGTAAGATAATACATTTTGTTCCTACAAAGACATTGTTACCTATTACTACCTTTCCAATTTTTGAATATCCTATAACTTTTTTTGTACTCCCATCATGACTCAATATCAGAGAATCTGGTGCAATTGTAACATCATTTCCTATTTCAATAAGCCAAGGGAACGAAGAATCTATATATGAATTTCTTTCTAATTGAAAATTTTTTCCAACTATTAATCCTTCTTTTTTCCAATTCCTTATTCTAATTTTTTTTTTAATCTTATCTATAATCATACAACTTCTCCTGTTCTTAAAAATTAACCTTATTTTCTTTTATACAATTCTATAAATGTATCATAATAGCTACTATCTGAAAACTTTTCAATAGCTATTTTTCTTGATTCTTCACTCATTTTTTCCCATTCTACTTTACTCATATTAATAAATTTATATAAATATTTCGACAATTCCTTTATATTTCCTTCTTTAATCAAATAGCCATTTTTTTCATTTATTACTGCTTCTTCAATGTCTCCTACTCTTGTTGATAAAACAGGAATACCATAGCTTATTGCCTCTAAAACAGCCATTGGTAACCCTTCATTATAAGAAGGTAAAACTAATAATTGATTTTCCTTCAACAACTTTTCCTTTTGTTCTTCATTTATCCATCCTAAAAACTCTACAAAATTAGATATTTTCATTTTTTTACATTTTTCTTTTAAATTGTTTTCTTCCTTTCCAGTGCCTGCTATAACAATTTTATATTCTTTTTCTATATTTTTATTTTTTATTAATTTAATTGCTTCTAGCAAGTCTTCTAC
>CAJMRU010000302.1 GCA_905215845.1 uncultured bacterium | reverse complement strand
AATATGGATTTATTTGATGAAGAAACAAAAGAAGAAATGGCAAAAGGAGATAACCCATTAGAATTTCCAGGATTACAATTTACAAAAACAGCTGATGAATCAAAAGCATTAAATGAAGATCCAAAACCAAGTATAATAATTTCAGCAAGTGGAATGTGTGAAGTTGGGAGAATAAAGCATCATTTAAAACATAATTTATGGAATCCAAAAAGCACAATATTATTTGTAGGATATCAAGCGCCAGGAACATTAGGGTATAATATAGTAAATGGAGCAAAAACTGTAAAAATATTTGGAGAAGAAATAGCAGTAAATGCAAGAATAGAATATATAGAAGGATATTCAGGTCATGCTGATCAAGAATTACTAATGAACTTTATATATTCATTTATAAAGAAACCAAAACATATATTCCTAGTTCATGGAGAACCAGAATCTCAAGATATATTAAGAGATAAAATAGAAAGTGATACTGGACTAGGAGTAACAATTCCAGAATTTGGAGAAACATATGAATTGAAAGATGATATTTTATTGACAAATAAGATTCATAGAAAAGTAAATAAAAACTTAAAAGTTGAAGTGTCAGAAAGAATAGAGAAAATAAAAGAAGAATTGAAAGATATGGAAAACTACGTAAAACAAGATATTCAAGACGAAAACTTAAGAGATGAAGACATATTTAGAATAAATGAAAAAATAAAAGATTTAGAAAAACAAATTTTAAATGTTATAGAAGGGTAAAAGCAAATTATGAATAATAAATATTTGAATGAAGCAATTATTGGAAACAAAAATATGTTAGCTACATTCACTTCAAAAGGAGAAATGCAACGAATATATTTTCCAAATAAAGAAAACAGACAATATATTAATTTCTTTCATACAGGAGTAAAGGTTAACAACTCTGACTTAATATATTTGCATGATGATATAAACAATGTGTATAGACAATATTATGATACAGATACAAATATACTTAATACAGAAGTAACAAATACATATTTTAATTTAACTATTGTTCAAACAGATTGTATTCTAATAAAAGAAAATGTACTCTTAAAAAGATATGTATTTTTAAATGAAAGTAAAATTGATTTAGATTTAGAATTTTATATTCACTCAGAATTATTATCTGATGAAAATAATTATGTGGGATGTAAAATACTAGATTATGGAATGATGCAATACGCTCATGATTTTAGTGTTTCAACATTTGCGAAAGGATACAATATACATAGACATCAAATAAATGGAAGCAAAGAGAATATAAAAAGAGGAGAAATTTACGACAAAGATTATATAGGAATGTCTAAAGATACAAGTATAAGTTATAAAATAGGAACAATAAAACCTAAGGACAAAAAAGTATTAGAAATATGTATTTTAATTGATGAAAATAAAAATGTATCAGAAATGGAAGAAGAAATAGATAGAGTTAGAAGAATTGACTTTAATAAAGAATATTCAAATACAAAATCATATTGGAGAAAATATGTAAAAAATCATAATGGGTTAAATTTAAAAGAACCACAAAATGAATATGATGAAAAGATTTTTGACATATATAAAAGAAGTATATTATTATTTCCATTATTAACTAACCATGAAACTGGGGGAATTATTGCGGGTGCTGAAATTGATGAATATTTTACAAAATGTGGAAGATATGCATATTGTTGGCCAAGAGATGCAGTATTTATAACAAAAGCAATGGATATATTAAAAATGCAAAAAGAAACAGAAAAATTTTATAAAAACTTTTGCCAAAAAACTCAAAGTAAGAATGGAATGTGGGAACAAAGATTTTACACAGATGGAAAATTAGCACCTTCTTGGGGATACCAAATAGATGAAACTGCAAGTGTAGTATATGGTGTATATGAACATTATAAAATTTCTAAATCAGAAAAATTT
>CAJMRU010000301.1 GCA_905215845.1 uncultured bacterium | reverse complement strand
GTATATTTTTTCATAGAACAAAAGAGTTTAAAGATGTTATTAATTTAATAGGAAGGATGATTAAAAAAGATAAAAGATATATGTAGTTACAAATTATAAGATTTTTATCTTAAATAATATATATTAGAGTGAGTATTATTATAAAGGGGGATTTTTATGATTAATGTAATATTAAACCAAACTTCTATCCAACCACATACAAATATGATATTGGTGGGACTAGAAAAATTAAAGAAAGATGGATTTATTAATTTAACAATCAATGATTACAGAAACAATAAATATATAGATAGTAATATAGCAATCACAGAATTATTCATTGAGAACCAAAGGGTAATTATAGATGTTGGTGATGGGTATTCTGATGTTGGTAAAACTAAAAAGAAACTTTTAGAGCATTGCGATTTTTATTTTAAAAGAAGTTTTAATAATGATTACAACAAAATATATTTTGAAAAAAATTTAAAAAAAATATTTCCATTAGGATTAAATTATTATGTTTATGGTGATAAAGTTTTCTTCGATTTTGAAAAGAGAAATAAAATGCAAAAAATAATCAGAAATATGGCAGGTTTTAAATCAGATACTTGGTTTAAAGTAGAAAAATTTGAATCAAATCCAACATATAAAAGTGGAAAGCCGAAAATTTTATTTTATAGTAGATTGTGGAGACCATCAAGTGAAGCATGGGGTATTAATAATAAATCAATGAATGAATGTCGTATAAATATAATAAGAGAATTAAGAAAAAAGTATGGGGATAATTTTATTGGTGGAATTTATGAAGATGATTATTCAAAAAGTATGTGCCCAGACATAATAGTTTCAAAATTAAAGACAAAAAAAGAGAATTTTTTGAGAAACATAAAGAAAGCCGATATATGCATTGGAACATTAGGATTAGATGAATCGATAGGATGGAAGACGGCAGAATATGTTGCTGCAAGTAAGGCAATTATTTTAGAAAAGCCCAAATATGAATTACCAGGGAATTTTGACAAAGATATTAACTACTTAGAGTTTACAAATTTAAATGAATGTTTGCAACAAATTGAATACTTAATTAATAATCCTCAGAGAATAATTGAAATGCAAGAACAAAATGCAATATATTATGATAAATATGTAAGACCAGATGCTTTAATGAAAAATGTAATAAAGATTGTTAGTGAAAGAAAAAATTAAATAAATAATATAAAAGGAGAACTATAATGATACCTAAAGTAATACATTATTGTTGGTTTGGAGGTAAGCCAATTCCTGAAAAGGATAAAAAATGCATAGAAAGTTGGAAAAAATTTTGTCCTGATTTTGAAATAAAAGAATGGAATGAAAATAATTACGATATAGAAAAAAATAAATATATGTCAGATGCATATAAAGAAAAAAAATGGGGATTTGTACCAGATTATGCTAGATTTGATATTATATATAATGAGGGTGGATTCTATTTAGACACAGATGTTGAACTGATTAAACCATTAGAAGAACTTAGAGAAAATGAAGCTTACATGGGATTTGAAAGCAAAAGATGGATAAATGGTGGAATAGGATTTGGGGCAAATGCTAGAAATAAATTAATTAAAGAATTAAGAGATATGTACGAAAATATTAATTTTTATAATGAAGATGGTAGTTTGAATATAAAACCAAGCCCATATTACATAACAGAATTTTTGGAAAAAAAAGGTTTACAATGTAACAATAAAATGCAATTAATAGATACAATGAAAATTTATCCAACAGAATATTTTGCTGCTAAGGATTATATTACAGGAAAAGTTACAAAAACTAAAAATTCAATAAGCATACACCAATATAATGCATCATGGCAAAGCCCAAAATCAAAATTTAAATTAAAAGTAAAACAAATAATGGGGGATAAAATATATAATATGTTGATTTTAATAAAGAAAAAAATAATAAAAA
>CAJMRU010000300.1 GCA_905215845.1 uncultured bacterium | reverse complement strand
TGACGAAACATATACTTTTGTTCCTACTATTTCGTTTGTATATAAATTTCTTGCTGTTATTATATTATTATTTCTATCAAATCTTATATTTATATTACTGTTAGTTTTTATTTCATCTTCACCTATTACAGGTTTTATATAATAATATATTTTTAATTTTTTTCTATTTGGTGTTGTATTTTTTAAGTTTAATATTCCTATTTTACATCCATCTTCTTTGGGAACAAATATTTCAAGTTCTTGCTCTACTCCTATACTTTTATGAATATATTTACAATATCCAAAACCATATATAATGTTATAGTTACTATTATCAGGCATTGGATTTAATCCTAGTGACCATGTCTTTTTTGTTTCATCATCTTTTATATAAATTATTTCAGATGGAATATCATAACTTGGATTATTAGCCCAACTTGTTATTCTATTTAATCTACTATTTTTATACCAACTATATCCCCCCATATTTTCTGTAACTATTGTTCCAAATCTTTCATTTGCCATAATATGTGCCCATACTGTTGGTAATCTTCTTTGTTTATCTATTTTTATTAGATATTCCTTTCCATCTTCTGAAAATGCCCCATATTCATTATAATATTTTAAGTTCTCTTTATTAGCCAATATATCTATATCATCAATTTCATTTTCTTCTAACATAATATTATTTACTTGTGGTTCTTGTCCTATTTCTTTATATTTTTCCACATATTCTTCTTCAATTTCTTTTAAGTTATTTTCTAATCCACCTTTGCTACTATCTATTATTATACTTGATATAAATTCTAATAATTCTATATCTTTTTCTTCCATTTCTTCTTTATTTAATACAAATATTCCACCTTTAATATTTTTTAAATATCCCATTTGGCTATTTAATATTGAAGTTTCTATTTCTTCTCTTACATAGTTTTCATAACTATACCTTTCTTCGTCTAATATTACTATTTCTACTTCAACATTTTTAGTTCTAAAAAATTCATAAGCTTTCAATATTTCTTTTATACAATATATATCATTTATATTTTGGATTTTTACTAATATTATTGGATTATCTCCTGATATCCCATATTTCCACAAATCACTTTGACTATATTCTCTTTTATTGAATTTTTCTTTATTTATACTTTTAGTTGAATCATCAAAAATAATATATGATAACATTTTTTGATAAATTGATATATCTTTTCCTTTTACTCTTAAATATCTACTTTCTGCTTCTATCCTAGCTTTTGATAATTCAAATACATTTTTTATATTTTCTTGTGCTTCATATTTCTTTAAATTTTCTAATGTTTTTTCTTTTTCCTCTTCTACTGAAATTATTAAGTTTAAATTTATTTTCTCTTGTGGTTTTATTTTTACTGTTCTTTTTAATGCAACTATTGGCTCTGTTACATTTCCGACTTTTCTAGAAAATGGTACAGAGTTTTTTACCATTAAAGGTATTCCTAAATTTCCTCTTCCAATAAATTTTTCTTCTTCTAGTTCATATTCCATTTCTCCAATTATATTATCACTATTTGTATTTAAAGTTGTTGCCAGATATACTTCTTTGCAGTTATTTTCTCTTTTCTTTTTTTTTATAACTATACTTTTTGTTTCTTCATCATATTCATACATTAAAAATAAATTATTAAATACTGGATGTGCATAGTCTTGTTCTTTCTTTGATAATACAGGTTCAAAATATCCTGTTACTTCTAAAATTTCTTCGTCATTTCCTACATTTTCTATATTTATATTTCTAATTTCTACTGGTTCATTTGATGCAATTGTTGTATTTATTTTTGCTTTTATATTTCCATTTCCTATTTCTTGCGTTATTTTATCTGGCATAAAACTAATTTGATATTTATTTTCTTTATTTCCATTTTGTAGATAACTTGTACTTATTATATTTTTTGTTTTTATATTCTTTATATTAATTATTTAGCAAGTGCAT
>CAJMRU010000299.1 GCA_905215845.1 uncultured bacterium | reverse complement strand
TATTATCAATTTTGTCTTCTTTTTTTATTCTTCCAGCACCTAAATTACACACTAATTTTCCTATTTCTTTTGCATTAATATTACTAATATATCCTTCTTCTAAACTATATATTTTTTCTATATATTTAGCTTTTTCAAATTTACTCGTATCTTTTAAATACTCTATATCTCCACCTTGTTTTTCTACTAATTCTAAAAATTTATTGAAAGCATTTCCATTTAATATATTTTCCATTAATATTTCTTTATTTTCATCTATGTCATATCCTTTTCCTGCTAAATTCAGCATATTAGCACCTAATTCTAATACAACTTCTTTTACATCTTCTGGCATATTTCCTTTTAAACATTCTACTGCTTCTATTACTTCTAAATTGTTTCCAACTGAAATACCTAGTGGCTCATCCATATTTGTAAGCACACATACAGTTTCTCTATCTGCTAATTCTCCTATTTTTATCATTTCATTTGCTAGTTCTTTAGCATCTTGCAAATTCTTCATAAAAGCTCCACTACCTACAGTGACATCTATTACTATCTTTTCAGCTCCACTTGCTATTTTTTTACTCATTATACTAGAAGCAATTAATGGTATACTTTCCACACAAGAAATACTGTCTCTCAATGCATATATTTTCTTATCAGCTGGTGCTAAATTTAATGTTTGAGATATCATACTTATTCCTATTTCTTCCACATTTTGCACAAAAGTGTTCATATCTATATTAGTTCTATAACCTGGTATAGATTCTAATTTATCTACTGTGCCACCAGTAAATCCAAGTCCTCTTCCTGACATTTTTGCAACAGGTACTCCGGGCAGATGCAACTAATGGCAATAAAATTAATGAAACCTTATCTCCTACTCCTCCTGTTGAATGTTTATCGACTATTATTTCTTGTAATTTAGATAAGTCTAGCACCTCTCCTGAATTTGCCATTGCCATTGTTAAATATGTTGTTTCTTGTTTTGTCATTCCATTTAAAAATATTGCCATTATCAATGCTGATGCTTGATAATCTGCAATATTATCATTTGTATATTCTGTTATGAAAAACTGTATTTCTTCTTTAGTTAATTCTTTTTTATCTCTTTTCTTTTCTATAATTTCTAGGATGTTCATATTTTATTCTCCTTTACATTATAATTAATTATCTATTTTTATATTATTTTTGCCGAATTTTGTCTAATAAAATATTCCTTCTAAAATACATGATAGAATATTAATTAGAAACATATTTATTATTTGAGACAAACTTTATATTTTTTCTCTAATTATACGAAATTTTTTGTAAAACTCCTTCTATGTATTGGACACAAACCGTATTCTTTTATCGCAGATATATGCTTAGCTGTTCCATATCCTTTATGTGAAGAAAAACCATATTGAGGATAAATTTCATCCCACTCCCTCATTATTCTATCCCTAGTTACTTTTGCTAAAATTGATGCTGCTGATATATTATAACATTTAGCATCTCCTTTAACTATTGAATCATATGGTATTCCATTTGTATCTATATGAGTAAGTGCATCTACAAGTATC
Source organism: uncultured bacterium (assembly GCA_905215845.1). Classification (GTDB taxonomy): domain Bacteria; phylum Bacillota; class Clostridia; order TANB77; family CAG-508; genus CAG-269. Next base: position 399 of record CAJMRU010000299.1, on the reverse strand, counting down.
AAATTAGGTTTTACATCTAAGCCTCTTACTACTTCTGCTACTCCTTGCTTAGTTGCATTTAAAATGTTTATATCGTCAATTACATCTTGTCCAATTATTGCAACAGAATAACTTATTGCTTCTTCAATTATTAAATCATATAATTTTTCTCTTTTCTTTTCTGAAACTTTTTTTGAATCATTTACTCCTTCTATCATTGAATCTTTTGGCATAATAACCCCAGCAACTACAACTGGACCTGCTAATGGTCCTCTTCCTGCTTCATCTATTCCACATATATTTTCAAAACCTTTGTTATATAAGTCTTTTTCTATTTTTTTTAATTCTAATAATCTTTCTAGTTCTTTTTCTTTCAATTTTGCTACCATTCCTTCCATTCATAGTTCAGATAAGAATAAA
>CAJMRU010000298.1 GCA_905215845.1 uncultured bacterium | reverse complement strand
AACCTAAAAATAATATAAAAAAAGATAAAAATAAAATGAAAGAAAATAAAGAAAAGCAAGAAAAAAAGCCAAACAAATTCATTGAAATAATTAAGAAAAAATGGTTAATTAATGGTACAAAAACATTAATTTTAGTTTTACTAATAGTAGCTATATTTTTAGGATTAAATATAGGAATGCAAAAATTAAACTTAGCACCAATAGATTTTAGTCAAGAAAAGCTATATACAGTAACAGAAGAAAGTAAGAACAAAGTTAAAGATATAGCAAAAGAAGTTAATATATATTTTGTTGGATACACAGAAGAAGCAGTTGACTTGGATTTAGCTAGACAATATAATAAAGCTAATGAAAAAATTATTGTAGAAAGTGTAAATGCAACAGATAGACCAGATTTAGTAGAAAAATATGGAATAACAACAGATGCAAGTGGTATAATAGTAGCTTGTGGAGAAAAATCAAAAGTTTTAACACCAAATGATTTAGTAACATATGATTCAAGCACAGGAGAAAGAATAAGCATTGCAGAGGAAAAATTAACAAGTGCTATAATTACAGTAACAGCTGATGATATACCAAAAGTATATTTCCTAGAGGGATATGGACAATTTTCATTAAATCAAAATATGAGATTTTTACAAATGTATTTACAAAATGAAATAACAGAAACAGAAACTTTAAATGTATTATCAACAGGAAAAATTCCTGATGATTGTGATACTTTAGTAATTACAACACCTGAAAAAGACTTTGATGATGTAGCAACAAATTCAATCATAGACTATATAAATAAAGGTGGAAATATCCTATGGCTAAATGCAGCATTATCAACACCTAAAGATTTACCTAATGTAAATAAAATATTAGCACTATATGGTGTAGAACCATTTACTGTTGGTGTAATTAGAGAAACAGATAACTCAAAAATGTTATCAGGAGCTCCTGACTTTATAATACCAGAAGCTCAATATTCAGAAATTACAGAAGACTTATATGAAAATGGAGTAATTTTTGTAAATGCAACAAAAGTAAATGTAAATGACGAAAAATTATCAGAACTAAAAATTACAAAAAATGATATATTAAAAACAAGTGAAAGCGCATATTTTAGAACTGATTTTAGTATCCAATCAAATGAAGCCCAATCAAACGAAGAAAAAGGACAATTATTATTAGGTGCTGAATTAGAAAAAACTATATCAGAAGGAAATGAAGAAACAGGAGAAGGGGCAAAAACTTCAAAGTTAATTATATATGGTGAGAACTTCTTCATTTCAGATTATCAATTAAGCCAAAGTTCTCAATACCCAATAATACAATTAGCATATAACAACAAAGATTTAGCATTAAATTCAATTGCAAAATTATCAGATAGAGAAGAAGATATAACGGCAAGAAAAAGTACTGGAACAGTAACTTACACAGCAACTGAACGACAAGATATAATAGTAAAAGTAATTATATTTGCAGTTCCAATAGCTATAATCATAGCAGGAATAATCGTATGGCAAGTAAGAAGAAGAAAAAAATAGAATAAAAATGAAAAGGGGCTGTCCTAGAATATATAAAATATTTCTAGGGTTAGCCCTTTTTAATTATATTACATAGATAAGAAATTGTAAGCTCTATAAGGAACCGTTTTCTATTATGAAAAAATTATTTTAATATTAAAGAGCGGCAATCACTATAACTTTTGAGATTTTGTTATTTCAGTAAAACTCAAATTGTAGATGAGAGAAATGTTTATGGTAGATGTAATTAAAAGTCTAAATAATAGAGTGGTTATAAAAAGACAAAGCTTTGTATATAATATGAGGGATAGGTAATTTCAATATTTAAAAACCTAAATATATTATATAAGGAGAAAAGATATATATATAGATATATCAACAAAAAGCAATGATAAAAAGTATTTCAAAAATTATTTTTGTAATTATAGGAGCATTAATAG
>CAJMRU010000297.1 GCA_905215845.1 uncultured bacterium | reverse complement strand
CCGTTACTGAAAACTTATAAAAAGTTATAAACCTTTATGTTTCATTCCTACTTCAATGAGTATGCTTTTGTACTGTCGAAACAGATACTACTCACAAGTTCTTGTACTCTCCATAGGCGTAAATTCCGAATTAACGTATCCGTACATATTTGCATTAACGTTTAATTGTTAGCTTGCAAATTTTTCTCCATAAGCTTTTAGGTTTAGTGATGCTTGAAAATCTCTATTTATAACATTTCCACATTCACATTTATAAATTCTGTCAGATAATTTCAAATCCTTTTTTATATTTCCACAACAACTGCAAAGTTTTGACGATGGATAAAATCTATCAGCTACAATAAGCTGAATACCATTGTTATTACATTTGTACTCAAGCTGTTTTCTGAATTCAAAGAATCCCTGATTCTGAACCGCTTTGGATAAATGTCTATTCTTCATCATTCCACTAACGTTTAAATCTTCGATACAAATAAATCTTGGTTTTCGATTTACGATTTCAGATGTGGTCTGATTTAAATAGTTTTTACGAATATTTGTTAATCTATGATTCACTTTAAGTAAAAGTTTTTCGTTTTTGATTACATTTTTAGTTTTACAGTAACTTACTCCTTTCTTATTTTTCTCATACTTTCGAGAAACTCTACGCTGTAACCTGCGTCTGCATTTCTCTAGTTTTTTAACTACTTGGCTTTTATTAATATTCTTGTATGTGTTGCCATCAGAGCAAATAGCCAAATCCTTAATTCCTAAATCAATTCCTATACCATCATTATTTAGATTTTTCTTGCAGTCTGGAAATTCCACGCATACGCTAATCCACCAGTTTAATCCGTCAAAGGATATTCTCGGATTCATATATTTAGCATCTGTGGGAATACGTCCATGTTCTGCAAGTCTTACCCAGTTCAGCTTTTGTTTGTTCGCTTTCCTGCTAGAAGAAAATCCCTCAAATTTAACGTGAGTGTCACTAAACTGTATTTTAATGTTGTCCTGATAAAATTTAGGCGTTGATTTCTTTTTAGACTTGAATCTCGGATGTTTTTGCAAACTTTTGAAAAAGTTTTTGTAGGCTATGCAAGCATCTTTAATTGCCTGTTTGGTTACATTATTGGAAACATTTTGTAGCCACGCGTATTCAGCAGAATTCCTAAGCCTTGTAAATTCTTTTCTAAGCTCTGAATCCGAAATGAACTTGCCACCTTTTTCATAGTTATCCTTTTCCTTGGCTAAAGCCCAGTTATAAGCAAATCTTGCCGCACCTGCATATTGAAACATTTTAGTTTGTTGTACATTATTAGGTTCTAACATTACCCTTACGGCTTTTACCATCATTTTCTTCCTCCTGTATCAATTCTTGAACAAGTTTCTTAGCTTTATCCGCTCGTTTTCCTTGTAGCTTACAACTGAATACTGTGATTATTTGTACTAAATCTTCAACGAGTTCTCGTTGCTCAGATTTTTCAGTATTGTCAATAATCTCAATTTCACAGTTATATAGCGAAGCTATATATTCTACCAACTCAAAACCAAAACGTAAAAGCCTGTCTTTATACAAAACAACAACCTTTTCAACCTGATTTTGAGAAATGCGTTTGATTAGTTCCCGAAGTCCTTTTTTCTTGTAGTCAATGCCAGAACCAATATCACTTATTATCTCAAACGGTTGTCCTTTTGCCATAAGATATGTTTTCACATTATCAATCTGTCGTTCTAAATCATCCTTTTGCTTATGACTTGAAACACGACAATATCCGATTGTAATGCGATTTCTAGGCTTTACATTCATTACTTGGCTGAGCTGTTCATCAGAATAATATCTATATCCACTTGTTGTAGTATGATGCGGATGAAGTTTTCCGTTAGAATCCCAATTTCGCAACGTTTGTGCAGATACACCTATAATTTTTGAAAATTCATGTATAGAATAATATTTACTCAAAGCATCACTTCCTTTCAATATT
>CAJMRU010000296.1 GCA_905215845.1 uncultured bacterium | reverse complement strand
CATACATATAACTATAGAGAAAGATTTAATAACTCAAAAGTATATACTGAAGGAAAAGAATTAAAAGACTTAGAACAACAAATAAAATTCCAAGGAAAATATTCTGAAATGACATATTCAAGACCTTTATATGCATCAGATATATCATATCAAGGATCAAAAGAATTAACAGTTAAAGCAATATATGAAATAGGGTTAACAAATAAATCAACTAATTTAAAGATGAAAATATCACAGATATATGATTATTTTGATAGTAAATATGAACTAAAAGCAATAGGAAGAACTCTAGATAAAAATGGATATGTAAATAATGATGCATCAATAAAAAGTAAAGAACTAAGTAATCAAAATAATTATAAATGTGTAGAAATATCAACAAATATAACTATTGAACCACAAAAAGAAGAGAAATTATATATAGAGTTAGAAGTTTCAAGAGATAAATTAGTTGACATTTTAGACGGAAATACAAATATAAAATTAGATAATGTAGCAGAAATAGGAAAATATGGAACATTAGACTCTACAGGAAAAATATATGCCGGAATAGACTCAAACTCAGAACCAGGAAATGTAAAACCAGCAGATGAAAAGACATATGAAGACGATACAGATAAGGCACCAGGCTTAAGTCTAGTTTTACAAAAAAATGCGAGAAAGATAACAGGAAAAGTATTTTTAGAAAATATAGAAACATCAAAAGATCCAACAACAGTAATGACTGGAGAGGAAAGAAAAGGTAATGGAAAATATGATAATGATGAAAAAGGAATAAGTGATGTAGAAGTAAAATTAGTATATGCAAATAATCCAGATGAAATTGTTAAAATATACGATGAAGATTCTAAAACACTTACAAAAGAAGCTAGAGTAAGGACAAATTCAAGTGGTGATTTTGAAATAAGTGGATTTATACCAGAAAATTACGAAGTAAGATATACATGGGGAAATAAAGAATATAAAGTTCAAGAATATAAAGGAACAGTAATAGATGAAAGCATTTGGAACAAGAACGAACAAAACAATGAATGGTATAAAACAACAGAACCTCGCTATTCTGATGCAGTAGATAACTATGAAATTAGAAATAAAATTGATAATCAAACTAAAAAAATAACAAATGCAAATAGTAAGGTTATAAATGATTATGTAGAGGGATCAAATATAATACTTAAAGATGGATCAGAAGAACAACTAATAACCAAAATGGATTCTAATACACAAGATTTTAAAGTTAATATAGAGTACAATAAAGATAACTCAAGTATAAAAGATGAATTCGAAACAAACTCAGATGGAAGTTTGAAATTAGATTCAAAAGGAAACTTAATAACAAAAGAGCAATTTAAAAATACAATAAAAAATATAGATTTTGGACTTATAGAAAGACCAAAACAACAGTTGAACTTAGAGAAACATATAAAACAAGTAAAAATCACGCTTTCTAATGGAGTAATATTAATTGATGCAAAAGTAGAAAAAGGTCCTGATGGAAAATATCAACTAGCAGAAAATACACCATATACAGTATATTTACCAAAATCTAATGTAAGTGAAGGAGCTTTAAAAATCGAAGTAGACCAAGAACTAATTGAAGGAGCAAAATTAGATGTAATATATGAAATAACTATAAATAATGTAAGTGAATTAGATTATGTATCAGAAAAATATTATAAGTTTGGAATAGGAAAAGAAAATCCAGTAAGATTAACACCAAGTATAATAGATTATCTAGATGAAAATTTAATAATTTCAGATAAAGAAACAGCAGAAAAATGGGAGAAACTCACTTTAGAAGAAAAGAAGGAATTATTTGAAAATGGGAGTTTAGATAAAGACTTACAAAAATATATAGAAAAATTAAAAAGTGTACAAACACATATAAGTAAAGAAGCATTGCAAGCTGGAGAAAAAACAAAAGTGGAATTAATGGCATCAAAATTATTATCAAAAAATGATGAAATAATT
>CAJMRU010000295.1 GCA_905215845.1 uncultured bacterium | reverse complement strand
ATTTTTAAAAGATTTTATTTTTATAATGAGCCAATAAGATTTATTTGTAACAGTCTAAATATATCAGAATCAAAGGTTAAAGTTAGTTTATATAGAACTAGAATCAAACTAAAAAAAATATTAAAGAAAAGAGGATTTTGAAATGGAAAAAGATTTTTTCAATAATATAGAATTAAATGGTGCATTAAACAATTTTAAAAAGGAATATAAGAATAAATCCTTTAAAAGCCAAAATTCAATTTTTACTTCTATAAATAATACAGTAAATAGAGAGGTAGATGTTATGAAAAAAATATTAATAAAGAATGTTGCCATTATATCAGGGATAATAATAGCTTGTAGTGGCGCTGTTTTTGCTAGTAGTAAAATAATTGAAAATGTTTGGAAAAATCCAGAAAAAGTTAACCCTACTTATGAAATTATAGATGAAACGAGAAAAAAGAATATAACAATAGATGAAGCAAAAGAAGTTGCTATAAATAAATTGGAAGAAGTTGGATTTGATTCGAATATTATAAAACAAGAAGAAAGAAAAACTTATAATAATGAAAATATAGACTATTTATTTACAACTGAAACTGAATATGAAATAATAATAGAAGGAAGTACTGGACAATTTTTGGGAATAAGAAATTGCAAAGAATTTAAGCAAGATGAAAATAAAGTATATACTCTTGAAGAGGCAAAAGAAATAGCAGATAAGTATTTTAAGAAATTTGGATTTGAGAAAGATGGTTTTGAATTTACTAAAGTTCAAGTAGATGTTGGTCCTGATGTAAGAAAAGGTGAAAAACAAACAAGAGGTAGTAGATTAGAAGTTTGGTACAATAAAAAATATAATAATCAAATAAGTAGTAATCAGTATGTAAATATTGTACTAGATACGGGATTAGAAGATAGATTTGAATCTATAAGGATTAAAAATGAACCTTTTGAAAATAATGAATATATTATTACAAAGGATGAAGCTATTAGTAAAGCTAAAGCATATGATAAAAATATAACAGATATGAAAATAACTGAAACAAAAGCCGAAAAGAAGATTGTTAAAATGAATGATAAGGCTTATAGCAGAATGCAAAATTATAAAGAGTTTTATGAACCAATGCAAAATGAAAATTTTGATAATTCAAAATATAATTATTATGCCGTTGATGAAAAATTAAGAAATGCTTGGGTAGTAGTGTTAAAATATGATGACAAATATTTTACAGATGATGTTGTAAAAAGATATTCAGAAGGAGCATTCACATATTATGTAGATGCTACTACTGGAGAAATAATTGGTGGGGAAATTTTAGATGAATTAACATATAGTTTTTAAAATGTATATGACAACGTACAATAAGTAAGGAAAGTAATTAAGTTGAAAATTACTTTCCTTTTTTTGAAAATGGGTTTAATTAGAAGTAAAAATATTAATCTAACAGTAGAAAAAAATGCTAAATTAGCAGATTATTTATGGAAAATAAAAAAAGAAATATCGACTTTCTTTTTTTGTCGAAAGCAATATTGTGAAATTTTTGTGAAGAATATTGACCGTTTGGTCTATTTTTGATATGTTGAAATAGAAAAGGAGGAAAATTATGAAACAATCAGAAAAAACAAAAAATACATACAATAAAATATTAAAATCTGCAATAGTAGAATTTGGCGAAAAAGGATATGATAATTCATCAATAAATACAATTTGTAGCAAAAACAATATATCTAAAGGGCTAATATATCATAATTTCAAAAGTAAAGATGAACTGTATATTATAGCAGTTAAAGAATGCTTCAATAAATTAATTGAATATATGAAAAAAGGAGAATATTCACAAGAAAATACATGGAAGAATGTAGAGAAAGCAATAACATTAAGACAAGAATTTTTTGACCAAAATACTAATTATAGAAATATATTTTTTGAAGCAGTACTAACACCTCCTAAACATTTAATAGAAGAAATAAATAGCATAAAAAAAGAATT
>CAJMRU010000294.1 GCA_905215845.1 uncultured bacterium | reverse complement strand
GAACAAAGATTGACATTACATAAAATAAATAAGAAGTATAAAGACAGACTATTTCGCCTTATTTTCCAGGACAAGAAAGATTTGCTGGAGCTTTACAATGCGATAAATAACAGTGATTATACCAATCCGGAAGATTTGACAATTACAACGATTGAAGATGTTGTATATATGGGGATGAAGAATGATTTGTCATTTCTGATTGATGATGTGCTGAATCTTTATGAACATCAAAGCTCGTATAGCCCAAATCTGCCATTACGCGGGCTGTTTTATTTTTCATCTCTGTATCGGGAGCAGATTGAGTCGGTAAAACAGCGGTTGTATACGAATTCACCACTTTATATTCCGTTTCCACAGTATCTTGTTTTTTACAATGGGACGAAAGAAGAACCGGAACGGCAGGAACTGAAGCTGAGCGATTTGTTTATCACAAATGGGAAGGGAGCAACACCAGCATTAGAATGTACTGCGTTAGTTCTTAATATTAATCTTGGGCATAACCGAAGGTTGATGGAAAAGTGCAAAGCATTGAAGGAATATGCTCAATTTATTGCGATTATTCGTGAAAATATAGCGGTGGGAATGATATTTGAAGATGCTGTAGAAAATGCTGTGGATGTCTGTATTAAGAAGGGAATACTGTCTGAGATACTTCGGAAAAACCGAGCGGAGGTTATTGAAATGATTTTGACAGAATATGATGAGAATGAATTTCGAGACTTTTTGAAAGAAGAGGCATGGAATGAGGGACATAAGGCGGGTCGAGAAACTGGATTGCTTGAGGGGATGATTAAGACCTGCATGGATTTTCGGATATCCAAAGAACAGACAATAGAGAAACTTAGAAAAGATTTTTCAATGTCAGAGGAAGAGGCCGGGCAGTGTGTAGAAAAGTATTGGAAATAAAATTGAAGAGGGGGGAGAAGGTTTTTATATTTAGGTTAATTTGGCAAATTATATCTTTACAAAGTTTTGATAAATATTTTTTGAAGGACAAGGAGCTATCGAAATGATATGCTCCTTTTGTGCATTGAAAATTTAATAATGCTCTTCAGAATTACATAATCTTTTCTGCTTCATAGCTTGAATTAATTTTAGTAACGCTTCTTTTTCGGCTGCTGACAATCCAGAAAGATCTATATTGTTTGGTGTTTCGACATTTAATAGATAGTCGGTTGTTACTTTAAAGATTTTTGCGATATGAATTAAAATGTCATAAGACGGAAGACGAAGTCCATTTTCATATGCGCTTATGACTGATTTTGTTAAGCCGAGTTTTTGAGCTAATTGAGCCTGAGTCATTTTATTGTAAAGTCTTAAAGTTTTTAAAGTGTTTCCAAAGTCAACCATCTTAATACCTCCATGAATAAATTACTATAACAATAGTCAACTATGGGTGTACTAAATGTTTAATATGTTGACTAAAAGAAGAAATTATGATAAAATATGAAAAAAATTAGTGATTTAAAAGGAAGTGGGTAAAATGTCATTATTTGATGAAATTGGCAAAAAGATTACAAATGCAGGGCAGGAAACTGCGACAAAAGCAAAAAAATTTACTGAAATTGCGAAATTAAACAGCCTAATAGGAGACAAAGAAAAAGAAATTTCGATTCTTTTTGTGGAACTGGGACATTCTTATTATGAAAGAAAAAAGAATGATGAATCTCCTGAGGCGACTGTAAAGAAAATCAGTACCATTTATGAGGAGATAGAGGGCTATAAGAAACAAATTGGAGAATTAAAAGGAATAGGTAGCTGTCAAAATTGTGGAGCGGAAATAGCGAATGGAGCAAGCTTTTGTAATAATTGTGGTGCGAAACTAAATATGGAACCTCGAAAATGTGAAGCAGAGAAGATATGTCCACAGTGTGGGACGAAAGCGAATGAATCCGATTTGTTTTGTAATTCATGTGGAAGTAAATTACTCAAACTTCCCACACCAATAAGGTGTGATTAACCTTGAAAATTCAATATTT
>CAJMRU010000293.1 GCA_905215845.1 uncultured bacterium | reverse complement strand
GCATAAAACAAAAAAGTTTTTCAATGTCATATAATTAAATATAACTTTGAAAAACTTTTTCACTTTTTCTTTATTAAAACACAAATATCATTATAAATATTATAATTGTTCTTTTTTTCTTCCAAATGTAATGTCTTGGAATAAGAAATCATGTACTTTGTCCCAAGTAATTTCTTGGTGTAAAAATTCATTGATTTCATCTTCAACTTTTTGTTGATATGGTGTTAATTCTACTTTTATTTCTTTATTCCAATCTATTTCTTGTAACCAGAATGATTTGAATTTTGACCAGAATCCTGTTTTTACTAATGCTTTGTCGTTAGTTGCTACTGCTTCTTGTCCTATATTTTGTGCTTCAACTCCTCCAAATACTCCTGAAACTTTTCTTTCTTCTCCTATACTTGGCATTTTATTTCCTCCTTTGTAGCTTCAATCTTATTATATTATTTATACTATAATATTTCTAAATAATCAAGGTTTTATCAGTTATTTTATATTACATTTTAGTTACATTTATATTACATTATTCTTCTACTATAATATGTTCTGTTTCTGTGCCAATACATTTTACTCTTACTATCTTATTTTCTAACTTTTTGTCTGTCTTATAATATGCTAAAATGTAATTTTGTGTATGTCCCTTGTATAATCCCTCTTTTTCTTCTTCAAATAAAATTTCTACTTCTTTTCCTATGTATTTCTCATTGTACTCTTTCTCATTTTCATCTGATAACTCTATTAGTTTTTTACTTCTTTCTTCTTTTATATTACCATTTACTTGATTTTTCATTTCTGCTGCTTTTGTTCCTTTTCTTGGTGAATATTTGAAAATATGCATTTTATAAAACTTTATATCTTTTAAAAATTTATATGTTTCTTCAAATTCCTCTTCGTTTTCTCCCGGAAATCCAACTATAATATCTGTTGTTAACATTACATCTTTATATGTATTTCTTAATCTTTCAACAATTTCTTTAAATTCTTCTATTGTATATCTTCTATTCATTCTCTTTAAGGTTTCATTGCACCCACTTTGCAATGATAAATGAAAATGATGGCATACTTTTTCTAATTTTTTTAATCTATTTACAAATTCTTCAGTAATTAGCAATGGTTCTATTGAACCTAATCTTATTCTTTCTATTCCATTTATTTTGTTTAATTCTTCTAATAAGTCTATCAACCTATAATCGTTTTTAAAGTCTTTGCCATATGAAGCTATGTGAATACCTGTAATTACAACTTCTTTAATTCCTTCTTTTGCTATTTTTTCTATTTCTGATACTATACTTTCTGGTTTTCTACTTCTAACTCTTCCTCTTGCATATGGAATAATACAATATGAACAAAATCTATCACATCCATCTTGGATTTTTATTACTGCTCTTGTTTTTTCTGTGAATGTTACATCTCCAAAATCATAAAATTCTTTTGAATGCATTACATCTTCTATTTCAATTTGATTTTCATTTTTTTCTATGTAATCTTCTACATAGTCTGTAATCTTCAATTTTTCATTATTTCCTAATACTAAATCAATTTCTGGTATTTTTTTCAGTTCTTCTTTTGCCACTTGTGCATAACATCCAACAGCTACAACTATTGCATTCTGATTTTGTTCTTTCATTCTTCTTAGCATTTGTCTTGATTTTCTATCTGACATATTTGTAACTGTACATGTGTTTATTATATATATATCAGCTCTTTTAGTATGTTCTATTACTTCATATCCGTTTTCTATGAATTTTTGTGTCATTGCATTTGTTTCATATTGATTTACTTTGCAACCGTAATGTTACAAATGCTACTGTTTTTTTATTTTCTTTATTATTCATTTTATATTGTTCCTTCCTATTATACTTTAATTGATATTATATATCACAACTTATATCTTAATTCATTTATATAATCTAAAATATCGCATTGAGAAAAGAAATTCTTAATGCGACATCAAGTTTTATTATATATTCTAATATTAT
>CAJMRU010000292.1 GCA_905215845.1 uncultured bacterium | reverse complement strand
TAAAATATTTTTTAATAGTTATTTTATATAAAACTTAATTCAAATATTTTAATGTAGAAAATACTGTATCTACTAAAATTAAGACTAAAAATACAATAACCATTATATTTTGTATACTATATTTACTATTAACCTTTACACTAAATTTTTGAACTATGTTTTCTATTAATGGATGCAATTTTTCTAATAAAATTACTCCTATAACTCCCCATGCAATGGAATATAATAAACTAACTCTTCCTTGTATATTTAGAAAATCATTAGAATAATCCCACCATCTCAATCCAAAAAGTGTTTCTAATATAAGTGATACAAAATATTCAAATGCAGTAAAGGCGATTGTTGCAATAAAGAATTTCTTTAGTGGCTTTCCATACATATTTTTAGTTGTCATTATTAATATAATGGCTCCAAAACCATATATTGGGCATATTGGACCATATAGAAATCCTCTTTTAACAAAAAATCCATGTATAAAAATTGCATAAATTGTTTCCATACACCAACCTAAAAATGCATATATAAAAAAGTATGTTATGTAGTCTATAATTTTATCTTTTGTAGTCTTAATCAAAGTAATTTCCTTTTCCATCTTTTCCCCTTTTTCCTTTTATTTTATTTCTTTTTGAAAGCTTCTTAAAGCTTCTTCTGTTGTTTTAGATTTATCAAGTTTATTTACTATAAATATTGATATTCCTACAAGTAAAAATGTAACAACATATATTATTATGCTATTTTGCCAATTTCCCTCTAATAAGTTATCTCCTGCAAAAGTTGATGATATAACAGAAGGAAATCTTGCAAAAGTTGATATTAATATAAATCTAAGTGGTTTTATTGGTAATAATGCTGCTATATATACTAATAAATCTTTTGGTGTTCCTGGTATTAAGAATAATATTATCATTATCCATTCTATTTTTTTAGGATTTTTAAATATCTTACTATTTTCTATTTTTTTAACTTTTTCTTCATCACAAAAATCATAAACAAATTTTTTGCCTAACTTTCTTACCATAAAAAATATCACAGATGATATTATAAATGCAGAAGCAGTTACAAAAATTAATCCTCCCAATCCTCCATAGCACATTCCTGCAAGCATCTCAATTGGTTCACCTGGTAATATAATTAGAAATATTTGGGCAAATTGAAGTCCAAATAATGTAAGAAGTCCCCATATACCGTGAGTTACTAACTTTTTCTTTAAATGCCAGTTGACCTTCAACCGTACTTAAATTTGCCATAACAGGAAGTAAGTTGGCTACTACTCCTACTATTAATAATAAGGCAATTATCATCATCACAATTTTAAAAATCTTTACTTTATTTTTTCTACTCATTTTGCTTCCTTTCTAATTGTAACAAGACTAAACATATATATTATACCACATATTACTAAGTTTGTATGCAATATTTTTTTATTAAAATTTTTATTTTATTTTTTAAGTTCTTTTTTCATCTGCATCAGCAACTCTGATATAATATCATGTCTTCAGTTTCCTGTCAACACTTTTTTTATATTTTTTTCAACTTTATTCAACCAAATCTCTGTTGTCTGTCAAAAAAAATCCGCCTCACTCAGAAGCGGATTTATCATATCATTATTTTCTTTTTGCGTCAAGTATTATTTTACATTTTTTTACATATTTTTTACACTATCTCCGATATCGCTATAATATCCTCATTTTTAACGCCCCAATATCAGAGTAAAGAGTGAACCTCACATGACTGAAGTCACATGCTTCCAGACGCTTTAGGCGTCCGACTGAATATCGGCGGATACGCCTGTAACTTAGGTACGCAGTTATGCGCATTTCCCATGCCAGATATGGCAGGTTCCCACATTACAGGTAGTCCACTGTATATCTGCCTGTATTTATGCTGCTTTTAAACGTTCCATTTCTGAATGGAGTTTCCTCAGATCTGCATAAACACATGAGGTTCTACGCTTTACAGGAGGGACTTTTGCCTCCAGTAAAGACCTTTCCG
>CAJMRU010000291.1 GCA_905215845.1 uncultured bacterium | reverse complement strand
AATATTTAGTTAAATTTCCTGACCCTATAAAAGAAAAATATAAAAACATTTCATATAAAAATAATGCTTTTTCTGAGTATGTAGGAAGTAATATATTTGAAATTTGTGGAATAAAAACTCAAAAAACATTATTAGGAACATATAAATACAAAGAAAAAGAAAAAGTTGTATGTGCTTGTGAAGACTTTACAGATGAAGAAAATTTATTATACGAATTTGAAAATTTAGCACTAAGTACAAATCCTGATAAAAGAATAGAGACAGAAATAAAAGATATAATGGAAGTTATAGAAGAGAACAAAATGATTAATACTGAAAAAACTAAAAAAGAATTTTGGAAAATGTTTATAATAGATAGTTTAATAGGAAATACTGATAGACATAATGGAAATTGGGGATTTATATTAAACAAGAAAACAGGGGAAATAGACTTTGCACCAATATATGACTGTGGTTCATGCTTAAATCCTATGCTTGAAGATGAAGAAATTGAAAGAATTAGTGATATTGAATTAAAAAATTTAGCAATTAATTGTTATTCTTGTTTGAAAGAAAATGGTAAAAAAATTAATTATATGTCATACATAAAACAAGTGAAAAATATTGAATGTAATAATGCAATAAAAAATATTTTTAATGATATTGATATTAATAAAATAATGATATTTATTGATGGTATATCTTGTATAAACGAAACAAGAAAAGTGTTTTATAAAAATATTATAAAGCAAAGATATGATATAATTGAAAAAGTATATAAAAAATTATAAAATTCCTCACTTTTAAAGTAAATAAGTTAGTTTACCTTAAGAGTGATTTTTAATTTGAGTATTTATAAACCTGAATAAAGTGTTGGTTAATTGTAAAAGTAAATTCTAGTGCTAAACAAAATCTAGAATTTACTTTTGCCCCTTAAATTTGGGCAAAGTATATTATTAAAAAATCGTTGAAAAATAAAGTTAAAAATGATATAATACAAAAACAAGAAAGGGTGAAAATATGTCAGACAAAATAAAAAGATTTTTAGCATATGAAGGAAAAATATCAATAATATGTGCAGAAACAACAAACTTAGTAGAAGAAGCAAGAAATTTACACGACCTAAGTCCAGTAGTAACAGCAGCATTTGGAAGATTATTAACAATTTCAACAATAATGGGAGTTGAAATGAAAAATGAAACAGATAAATTGACAGTACAATTTAAAGGAAATGGACCAATAGGCACAATGCTTGTAACAGTAAATAACAAACCAGAGATAAAAGGATATGTAGCAAATCCAATAGTAGATATACCACTAAATGAAGATGGTAAATTAGATGTTGGAGGAGCAGTCGGATATGAAGGTTATATAAATGTAATCAAAGACATAGGATTAAAAGAGCCATATATAGGAATATCTCCATTAGTTTCAGGAGAAATCGCAGAAGATTTTGCAAACTACTTTGTGAATTCTGAACAAAGACAATCAGCAGTTGCCTTGGGAGTTTTAGTTGACAAAAATGGTGTAAGAGCAAGCGGGGGATATTTAATAAATCCAATGCCAGATGCAACAGAAGAAGAAATTTCAAAAGTAGAACAAGCAATATTTAAAGCAGGAGCAATTTCAAAAATGCTAGATAATAAATTAACATTAGAAGAAATAGCAATCAAAGTTACAGGAGACGAAAATATAAAAGAAGTTGGAAATGAAGTTGAACCTAAATATAAATGTGATTGTTCAAAAGAACATATGAAAGAAGCTTTAATAAGTATAGGAAAAAAGGAAATCGAAGATATAATAAATACAGATGAAGAAGCAGAAATAGTATGTCATTTTTGCAATAAAAAGTATAAATTTGATAAAAATGAATTGCAAGAGATAATAAACGATATAGAAGAAGGCAATAAATAGCATATAGATATATAAACTGTTTTAGAAAAAACTGAAGCCTAAATATAAGAAAATATTGCAAAAACATAAAAAAATAATATAAAATTTACAATAAATATA
>CAJMRU010000290.1 GCA_905215845.1 uncultured bacterium | reverse complement strand
ATATCGTGTATTTCTAAATTAATTTTGTTTTGTAATAAATTTCTTTTATTTTTTAAAATTGCCGTATTTACTATTTCTTTTAAGCTAGTTTTTCTTATATAATAATCTTTTTCAACATTATTGCTTCTTGCATAATAAAGAGCTTGTTCAATATAGTTTTCTATTTTATCTAATTCTTCATTTATACTTTTTGTTGCTTCTGATGGATTATTTTCTATTATTAATTTGCTTGTTGCTATTGGTATTTTTATCTCATGAATCCATAATTCTATATATTCTTTATAATCTTCTTGTAAATATTTATATTTATTCACATTTTCTAGCATTGACTTTCCAGCATCTTGAATTATATCTTTTGTTTTCTTACCTTCTACAAAATTTGGCATTTCCATTAGTTCAGATATTAAATATTTCTCATCTAATTCTTCTAATTTTTCATTAATTCTCTTGTAATATTTATTTTTAGTCCAATACTCTATTATTAATGCTATTATAAATAAAATTATTGGAATTATTCCTATGCAAACTCTCACATATAATGTTGTATTTACTGTTAATAAAAATGTTTGTACTGCAAATATACTTAGAATTAAAAATATTATATATATTACCTTATCTTTTATAAAATTTTTGAAACTCATTTTAACATATACCCCTGTCCTCTTTTTGTTTCTATTCTATCTTGTAAACCTATTTCATCTAGTTTCGTTCTTAATCTTGTCATATTTACAGTTAGTGTATTATCATCTATAAAACTTTCACTATCCCATAAATAATTTATTATTTCATCTCTTGAAACTATTTGGCCTTTTTTTAAAGCTAAATAGTGTAAAATTTTCAATTCATTTTTTGTCAACTCTTTTTGCTCGTCACCTATTTCTATACAACTTTTTGATATATTTAAAATAAAATCATCACAATTTATCTTATTGGGGTTACCTTCAGTATTTTGAGTTCTTTTCAAAAGACCTGCTATTTTTGCTAATAATATTTGAACATTATATGGTTTTACAACATATTGATCTGCACCATTATTTAAACTTATTAATTCATCAATTTCACTATTTCTACTTGTTACCATTATTATTGGCAAATTTGAAACTTTTCTAATTTCTTTGCATATATATTCTCCATCTGTATATGGTAAATTTATGTCTAGCAATATTAAATCTGCATTTTCTTTTAATATATCTTGTATTGCATTTTCAAATTCTTCTAATATTTTAACTTCATATCCATTCTTTTCTAAAAAAATTTTTAATTCTTTTCTTAGTTTTTTATCATCTTCTACTATTAATATTTTTGACATTGTTTTCTCCTTTATTTAGAGTTTATTTACTTTTTCTTATTGTATAGAAAAATCATCTTTTTTTCACATTATAGCATATAAAAAAATAAAATTAAACAATTTCATTAAATTACTAGACATTTGTTTTATTTTTGTGATATTATTGTGTATGAACTTAAGAGAATTTATTTATGGAGGTAATTTAATTATGTCAAAAAAATTAAAAATATTATTAATTTTACTAATATCTTTTGTTTTAGTAAGTTTTTCAACATCTACATATGCTGTTAATATGGATTTAACTGATGATGAAGGTTCTACAAGTAATGAAGAAACATCTAACACAGCTAATACAGGTAATACTGCTTCATCAGAAAATACTTCTAATACATCTACAAATGAAGCTAGTAATTCTTCTAATAACACTACAAATTCAATAGATTCAGAAAATACTAATACAACTTCAAACACTTCTTCAACAGGTAATAAAACTACTACTCCACCAGTTACACAAACTGTTGCCGGAAGTCAATCTAGTGGTGAATTACAAATTTCTGATATTTTAAATATATTATTAATCGTAATTGGAGTTTTATTAATTTTATTAGGAATTGCTATATTGATTAGATTAAAAAAATAGATTTTAAATTTTGTACCAAATCTTATAAAAGTATTAAGATTTGGTATTTTTTAGTTATGGAATTTTACATTTATA
>CAJMRU010000289.1 GCA_905215845.1 uncultured bacterium | reverse complement strand
ATAAAAATAAAGTGTACAATAAGAAAAATTAATTAAAAATATTGCCAAATATTTAAAATTAATGTATTATAGACGTATAATAATTTGAAAGGAGAAAAAATATGGAAGAAAATATGAATGGAGAAGAATTAGATAATATAGTAATATTAAATGATGAAGCAGGAAATGAAGTCAAATTCGAGTTTTTAGACTTAGTAGAATTAGATGAAGAAGAATATGTAGTATTATTGCCTGTTGATGATGAAGGTGAAGAAGACGAAGGAGAAGTAGTAATATTAAAAGTAGAAGACAATGATGATGAAGAATCAGATGAAGAATCATACGTAAGTGTTGATGATGAAGAAACATTAAATAAAGTATTCGAAATTTTTAAAGAAAAATTCAAAAATGATTTTGATTTCGTAGACTAATTAAAATTTGTATAAAGTAATTAAAGGCGAATATCATTCGCCTTTAATTACTATTATGAAATATAAATTTTATTACAAGGAGGAAACACAAATGAAAAATTTTTCAACTTGGTTATTAGTATGTTTTATGGTAATGTTTTGGGCATTTAGAATAGTAGTAACATTAATGGCAGAACTACATCAAGATTTTGGAGGAATAGTTCCACTAAATAAAATATTGGAAATAATATTATTATTTGTAGTATTAGTATGTATAATATTAGTCGTAAAAAGAAAAATGATTGGAGCGTTAATGTATTTATTATCATATGGCATATATTTTGGAACAGACATTTTAAAAAATATAAATACAATAATTGAAGTAGAAGGGCAGTTACCAGCAACAACATTTATGAATTTATTTGTATCATTTATAGGAGTAATATTGCCAATTGCAGTACTATTAGATATGTTAGTAGATAAAAATAGAAAAAATAATCCAAAAGATAAAAAAACAGATTGGTTTTATAATAATGAAAAATTTGATAGAAAATTAGATGATAGAGCAGATAAAAATAATTATAGAACTATGTAATACAAGCTTAAAAATGATTTATCCAAAAGGATGCTAGTGAATAATATTTGCAAGTAGAAGCTATTGTTTAGAATATTTGAACTTTAAGAGAGAGGAAGGAATTTAAAAATGAATATAAATTGGTATCCAGGGCATATGGCAAAAACAAGAAGACAAATAACTGAAGATTTAAATTTAGTAGATATAGTTATAGAATTGTTAGATGCAAGAATTCCAATATCAAGTAGAAATCCAGATATTGTTGATATAACAAAAAATAAAAAGAAAATAATAATCTTAAATAAAAGTGATTTAGCAGATGAAAAGACAAATAGAGAATGGATTGAAGAATTTAAAAAATTAGGTATGGTAGCAGTTTTAACAGATTCTAATACAGGTAGAGGAATTGATGATGCTATTAAAGCAATAGAAAAAATAATGGAAAAAGAATTAAATTTATATGCAGAGAAAGGTAGAATAGGTAAAAAAATCAAAGCCATGGTTCTAGGAATACCAAATGTAGGAAAGTCATCATTTATAAATAGGATTTCTAAAAAAGCATCAGCAGGTGTTGGAAATAGACCAGGAGTAACTAGGCAAAAACAATGGATACGAGTAAATGATAAAATAGAATTATTAGATACTCCAGGAGTGTTATGGCCTAAATTTGATAGCGAAGAAGTTGCATTAAACTTAGCATTTACAGGGACAATAAAAGATGAGATTTTAGAAAGAACAGAAATAGCATATTATTTAGTTAAGTTTTTAACAGAAAATTATAAAGATAAATTATGTGAAAGATATAAATTAGATGTAGACCAAGCAGATAAAATCCTAAGTAATAAAGATCAACCAGAAAATGAAAATATATATGAAATATTTTTATTAATAGGGAAAAAAAGAGGTTGCATAATATCTGGTGGAAATATCGATGAAGAAAAAACTGCTAGAATAATATTAGATGAATTTAAAAATGGAAAAATAGGAAAAATAACATTAGAAAATGTGAAAGGAATAATTACAAAATAATTATATAAAAGG
>CAJMRU010000288.1 GCA_905215845.1 uncultured bacterium | reverse complement strand
ATTAAAGAAAATAATATTTAGAAATAAAGCTGATGGAAAAACATATATTAATTATTTGAGAAAAAAAGGGGTTAGAATAGGAGAAGGAACAACAATATTTGATGCTCGTAATTTATGTATTGATACAACAAGACCGTGGATGATTGAAATTGGAAAAAATGTTCAAATAACAAGAAATGTTACAATTCTTACTCATGGATATGATTGGAGTGTTTTAAAAGAAAAATATGGTGATGTATTAGGCTCTTCTGGAAAAGTTACAATTGGTGATAATTGCTTTATAGGGATGAATTCAACAATTTTAAAAGGAGTTACAATAGGAGAAAATGTTATTATTGGAGCAAATTCATTAGTGTGCAAAAATATACCTAGTAACGTTGTAGTAGCTGGAAATCCTGCTAGAGTAATTATGTCTATAGAGGAATATTATAATAAAAGAAAAAAGCAGCAATTAGATGAAGCTATTCTTTTAGTAAAAGAATATTATAATGTATATCATAAAATTCCTCCTAAAAGTGTATTACATGAATATTTTTGGCTATTTGAAGAGAGAAATGAAGAAAAATTAGAAGAAGAATACAAGGAAGTGATGAAGTTAGTAAATAATTATGAAAAAAGTATAGATAAATTTAAAAATTCAGAAGCAATGTTTAAAGATTATGATGAATTTATTAAAAAGTGTAATTTATGTAATTAATAAAAAATTGTAATAAGTTTTTCATTATGTTATAAATGGAAGTAATTAATTCAAGATTAGTTAGATTTATAAAGAAATGTTAAATAAAATTTGTATTTTATAATTTAGAAAAGAGGAATTAAAATGAAAATAGCTGTTGCAGGGACAGGGTATGTAGGGTTATCAATAGCTACATTGCTAAGCCAAGAAAATGAAGTTGTTGCATTAGATGTAGTTGAAGAAAAAGTAAATTTAATAAATAGCAAAAAATCACCAATTAGAGATGAATATATTGAAAAATACTTTGCTGAAAAAAATTTAAATTTAAGAGCGACATTAGATTATAAAGAAGCATTTAAAAATGCAAAATTTATTATAATTAGCACTCCAACAAACTATGATGATGTTTTAAATCATTTTGACACATCAAGTGTTGAAGATATAATTCAGAAAGTGACTAGTTTAAATATAGATACAACAATGGTAGTAAAATCAACAATACCAGTTGGATTTATTGAAAATATGAAGAAAAAATATAATATTGATAACATAATGTTTTCTCCAGAATTTTTGAGAGAAGGTAAAGCTCTATATGACAATCTTTATCCTTCAAGAATAATAGTAGGAGAAAAAAGCGAAAGAGCAACTGAGTTTGCTAGTCTTTTAAAAAATGCAGCATTAAAAGATAATATAGAAGTTAAATATATGAATTCTACGGAAGCTGAAGCAGTAAAATTATTTGCTAATACATATTTAGCATTAAGAGTTGCATACTTTAATGAACTAGATACTTATGCAGAATTAAAGGGATTAAATACACAAGATATTATAGATGGTGTTTGCTTAGATCCAAGGATAGGAACACATTATAATAATCCATCATTTGGTTATGGAGGATATTGTTTACCGAAAGATACAAAACAACTTTTAGCTAATTTTAGTAATGTACCACAAAATTTAATAAGAGCAATTGTAAGAAGTAACGATACAAGAAAAAAACATATAGCAGAAATGATTATGCAACGAAATCCTAAATGTGTTGGAATATATAGACTAACAATGAAAAAAGACTCAGATAATTTTAGAGCAAGTGCTATTCAAGGAATTATTGAAATACTAAAAAATAAAGGTGTAGAAGTTATTATCTACGAACCAACTTTAAAAGAAAAAAAATTTAATGCCTGCAAAGTTGAAAATGATTTTCAAAAGTTTTCAAAATCTTCAGATGTTATTATTGTAAATAGATATGAGTCTTTATTAAATCCTGTTAAGGACAAAGTATATACAAGAGATTTATTTTCAAGAGATTAAGAAAAGTTATATAACTACAATATTAAAATAAAAAAGATTAAATGCA
>CAJMRU010000287.1 GCA_905215845.1 uncultured bacterium | reverse complement strand
CATTGACGATAAAGCTGAAAATATTAAAGTAGCAGAACAACTGGGGATGAAAGGTTTTGTGTTAGATTGGAAAAATCAAGGAATATATGAATTGGTTGGAAGTTTAAAGGAAAATGATATAATATAAATAATAAAATATTACATATAGTATGTGGAATGAGTGAAGACACTGTTCATATGATAACTGCATATTATCCAAATATAGAAAAATGGGAAGAAGATATGAAAATAAGGAGGGAAAAATAATGAATTGTTTTATGTGCAAAGGGAATATAGAAAAAAAGAAAGTAAATTATGTAGTTGATTTAGAAGATACAATTATTATTATTAAAGGAGTTCCAGCAAAAGTATGCACTCAATGTGGAGAACAATACTTTGATGATGAAATAGCAGAAAACATTGAAAAAATTGTAAATCAATTAAAGCAATTAGCAACAGAAGTTACTATTGTAAACTATAAAGAAAAAGTTGCTTAATATATTATCTAAAAGTAAACAATTAGAATAAAAGTTCTAAAATTCAATATAATCATTGATTTTTAGAACTTTTAACATATACAATAATAAAGTAAATATATGAGTTACAAGCAACAATAAATGGAGAACTATATAATTCCTACATTCACAATTTATGTAAAGAAAACATAAAATATAGCAAAAGAAAAAAGGAGGCAGAAAAATGTCAAAATACATAATAGAAGGTGGGAGAAAAGTAGAAGGAAGAGTAAAAATATCAGGCTCAAAAAATTCAAGTTTACCAATAATAGCAGCAACAATACTAAATGGAGGAAAAACAACTCTATACAATGTACCAGAAATAAAAGACACACAAATGATGTATAAAATATTAGAGACACTAGGAGCAAAAGTAGAAAAAAAGAATAATAAAGTAATAATAGATACAAGTAAAATAGGAAGACTAGAAATACCGGAAGAATTAATGCATCAGATGAGGTCATCAGTGATATTAGCAGGAGCAATGCTAGGAAAATATCATAAAGCAACATTTACATATCCAGGAGGATGTGACATAGGAACGAGGCCAATAGACCTACATTTGAAAGCATTTGAAAAATTAGGCATAAATATTGATAAAAACTATGGAAAAATAAGTTGCTTTTGTGATAAAATAAAAGGGGAAAAAATTGACTTTGAATTTCCAAGTGTAGGGGCAACAGAAAATGCAATATTAGCAAGTTGTTTAGGAGAAGGAACAACAATAATTACAAATGTAGCAAGAGAACCAGAAATCATAGATTTACAAAATTTCTTAAATAGAATGGGAGCAAAAATAAAAGGAGCAGGGTCAAACAAAATAGAAATAGAAGGTGTGAAAAAACTAAAAGATGTAAGTTACAATATCATGCCAGACAGAATTGAAACTGGAACATTTTTATGTTTAGCAGCGATATCAGGAGGACATTTAATTTTAGAGAATGTGGATTCATCTCATATAGTACCAATAATAGACAAACTAGAAGAAACAGGTTGCAATATACAAATAAATAAAGACAAAATGGAAATATTAGCTCCTAAAAAATTAAAAGCAATAGATATAAAAACAATGCCATATCCAGGTTTTCCAACAGATATGCAATCAATATTTGCAACAACATTAACAGTAGCAAAAGGAACATCTATAATAGTAGAAAATATATTTGAAAACAGGTATAAATATACACAAGAATTAATACGAATGGGGGCAAAAATCTCAATAGAAGGAAAAACGGCAATTATAAAAGGTGTAAGAAAGATATATGGAGCAACTGTAAAAGCAACAGATTTAAGAGGAGGGGCAGCAATGGTATTAGCAGGAACAGTTGCAAAAGGAAAAACAACAATAGAAAATATTGATTATATATTGAGGGGATATGAAAAATTTGATAAGAAATTACAAGCAATAGGTGTAAATATAAGAATAGAAGATTGAAAAAAAAGTAAGTTAATGAAATAAAAATAATAAGCAAAGATTTTGAATTAAATATGTGAAAAGATAGTTTCGAGTTTATTGTATAGGAAACCTTGTATAAAATAAAAA
>CAJMRU010000286.1 GCA_905215845.1 uncultured bacterium | reverse complement strand
CTACCGGACTGTTTGGTAAAAACATTCAGGAGAAAGTGTAAGGTGGCCGATATGAAAAAAAATATGAATAAGACAAAGAGAAAAATTTTTGAAACATCAATGAAACTTTTTGCAGAAAAGGGTTATGATGCAACAAGCATCGAAGAAATAACTGCAACAGTTGGAGTAGCAAAAGGAACTTTATATTATCATTTTTCAAGTAAAGAAGAGATTTTTAATTTTCTAATTGAAGAAGGAATGAAGCTTCTACAAAATAGTATTGATATAAAGACTGCTAAATATGAAAATTACATAGATAAAATAAAAGCAATCATATTAATTCAAATAAAAATTATAGTAAAATATGAAGATTTAATAACTATTCTTTTAAGTCAATTTTGGGGAAATGAAGCGAGAAATCAGAAATGTAAAATGCATATAAATGAATATATAAACAAAATAGAAGAAATTGTAAAAGAAGGAATAGAAAAAAAGGAAATAAAACAGGGAAATCCAAAAGTTATTGCATCAGAAATATATGGATTAATATGCTCAACACTAGTATATAAAGTAAGGATAGATGAAGAAATAGATATAATGAGTTTATATAAAGAATTTGAAAATACAATAGTAGAAGGTTTAAAATATAGAGATTAATCAAAAATAATAAATGGGGGAGAACTATGAGAAAACCAATTCACAAGGCAGAATATTACGAGAATTTAAAAGTTATGTTGGAAAAATCAGGAGAATTACATGGAGATAGACCAGCATACATCTTTAAAACTAATGAACCAGGAAAATTTAGAGAAATAACACATAAGGAATTTAGAGATGATATAAATGCGTTAGGAACTAAATTAATAAATTTAGGTTTAAAAGATAAAAGAATAGCAGTAATATCTGAAAATAGATATGAATGGGGAGTGGTATATTTATCAGTAGTTGCAGGAACAGGAGTAATAGTTCCACTTGATAAATCCTTACCTGATAATGAAATCGAAAGTTTAATAATTCGTTCGGGAGTAGAAGCGATATTTTATTCAAGTAAATATAATGATATAATGAACAAAATAAAAGAACAAGGAAATACACAACTAAAATATTTTGTATCTATGGATATTGATAAAGAAGAAAATGGAATACTTTCTCAAAAAGAATTAATAGCAGAAGGAAAAAAATTAATAGATGAAGGAAATGAAAAATTTCTAAAAGCTGAAATAGACAATGAAAAGATGTCAATAATGTTATTTACTTCTGGAACAACTGCAATGTCAAAAGCAGTAATGCTTTCACATAAAAATATATGTGCAAATTTAAAAGATATTACATCTGTTATAAAATTATATCCAGAAGATAGATTTTTATCTTTCTTACCATTGCACCATACATTTGAATGTACAGTAGGATTTTTATATCCTATATCAATAGGAGGATCTATTGCTTTTTGTGATGGAATAAGACATATTGCAGAAAATATAAAAGAATATCAAATAACAGCAATGATTTCTGTTCCAATATTATTCGAAGCTATGTATAAAAAAGTAATTAAGGGAATAGAGAAAAAAGGAAAATTAGAAACAGTACAAAAAGGAATAAAAATAAGTAATGCATTACTAAAGATAGGAATAGATGTAAGAAAAAAATTATTTAAAGATATTCATGATACATTAGGTGGAAAAGTTAGATTATTTGTATCTGGTGGAGCAGCATTAGACCCAGAAGCTGAAAAAGGATTTAATGATTTAGGATTCACAATGTATCAAGGATATGGATTAACAGAAAGTTCACCAGTTATAGCAGCAGAAGATGATAAATATAGAAAAATTGGTTCAATAGGAAAAGCATTTCCAAGCTTAGATGTAAAAATAGATGAACCAAACGAAGAAGGCATAGGAGAATTACTAGCAAAAGGACCATCAATAATGTTAGGATATTACGACAACGAAGAAGCTACTAAGGAAACAGTTGATAGCGAAGGTTGGTTACATACAGGAGATTTAGCCAAAATTGATAAAGATGGATATATATTTATTTCAGGTAGAAAAAAATTTGTTATAGTCT
>CAJMRU010000285.1 GCA_905215845.1 uncultured bacterium | reverse complement strand
CGGGGCTATTTGATTAATTATTTAACTCGTCCCATTTTAACGGGACACTAATGATTCATCCATATAAGATGATTCGATTTTGAATCCATTCCTCCGATGTGCATATCATCCCCATCAGCATACCCTACACTTATGATTAAAGTAACCAAACTATCTGTCATTGCAACAATAGGAGCTGCATCATTAATACATATCTCAAAACCTTTCATAATAATCCAATTTTACACTGGCCGAGGACAATCCCAAACACCGTGCTGTGCTCTGCAAAATTCTAAGCACCTTGCACACATTGTATATCCCCATCCCCCACTATGTTCCTTAGACCAAGGCCCTTTTTTATCCATACAATCCCTATATTTTTCTGCACATTCTGCCCGAAACTGGTCCGTATCCGACACACAAAGTACAGACATAATCAATGCAACTCCACCAACCATTACCTCCGAAACAGATACAACTATTTCGCCCATTTCAGTAAGCGTTCCAACAACATAAGGAGCAACTGCTGAATAAATGCTCCTGCAAGTTCCCCAGAAACCATCACCTCCTGATTCACTCCTTGTTTTAACCCTTCTCATTCGGAATTTAGTTTGAGGAGTAATAAGCATTTGTCCTTGTTTTTCAAGATTCTGAATTTCTCCTATTCCATAATACAAGGCAGACGTAATATAAAGTAACCTCTCCTGCTCTATTTCAGGAACCTGTTTAAAAATATCTTTATTGATATTGGCCAATCTATTGCCAAAGTCCTCGTAAGAAGTTGTTTCATCACATTCCTTCAATATCCGACGAATAAATTCAATTTGAATATGGGTCAGGTTACGATACCCTTCTATAAAAAGAAGTGAATTACCAAACATTTGATTTTGTGACACTTTTGTTTTTATCATCCCTGGACTAGCCTGGGCCCAATCCTGATAAAATTGCTTTTTAAATTCAGGTGTGTTTTTAGTATTAGAATAATCTACACCTCTCTCATTTAAATTTATTACAGTCTGATGAATCTCATTGGCAACAGCCTTTCCAAATTTTTCAATATGAAGAGGAAAGTTAAGCTTATCTTCCAGACTTGGCTTCAGGAAATCATCATTCGAACATCCCTGCAAGATAACAAAGACAGAGATAAAATACTAAAACTCTAGTAAAGATTTTGCAGTAATTTGCGATGTAATAATATCATGCATCATCAATTCTCCAGCCAATTTCAAATAGATCGAATATGGATAATTCAGAGAATCTACCAGTTCAGAGAATCCTGAGGATAAATATACACCTTGATTCAAAATTTCTTTTTGTTCCAATAAATTATTTAAAAGGGGGATTAGTTCTTTTTTATTCCTATGAAAATAGTTGGGCCAATGAAAATCAGTAGGTCCCAAATTATTTATTGCTTCTTTTGAGTACAAAAAAGTTTCTCTTGTTGCCCCTGGAATTAAGTCAACCAAATCTCCCTCCGGAGAAAATACACAAGTCAAAGGAGTAGTAACAGGACATAACCATTTTATATACCACTCATTTACGGAAACATTAATATCAGCCATATTATAAATGGCCTGTTGCGTCAGAAATTTGTAGCGATTTTGTAATCGTGAATAATATTCCTGAGACAAATGTTGCGAAGAGTCTATTAAAACAATACAAAATGGAAGATACTTATCTCTTGCAATATCACATATTTCTTTAAATATTATATTATGATATATGGATGTATTTTTCTTATCACATCCCCCTAAACATACAATAGCCATTATTATCAAAATAATTCTCATAATTTGAATCATAAAATGAATAACCTACCAGAAAATATAAATTTTATGGTATAACCACCATAAACCAGTCTTTCAACAAAGGCTTACTACTACCATCAAAATAATATAAAAGATAACAAAACAACAATAGTGAATGTTCGGAAAATACTAAGTGGGGAAAAATATAAATATTCCAAGCGGGTAACACAATTATTTATAACACTCCTGGAAAGAAGTAGCGGACAAAATTTTCCGGAATATTTTTTCAGAAAAATATGGCAGCCTCTACAGCCGGGA
>CAJMRU010000284.1 GCA_905215845.1 uncultured bacterium | reverse complement strand
AATCAGAAATACTTACCATATGTTATTGAACCATCAGTAGGAGCAGATCGTTTATTCTTGTCTGTTTTAGCAGATGCCTATGAAGAAGAACAATTAGAAAAAGAAATAAACAATCAGAGAAACAAACTAGAAAGAATAAAAAAAGCCTATATCAATGGTGCTTTTGAACTAAAGGAATATAATGAAGAAAAGAAAATAGTTGAAAATGCTATTACAGAACTTGAAAATAAATTAGATACTACTGATTGTGTAGAAGATTTAAAATTTACACCAAGAGATATTTTACTAAAAAGAGATATTGATTTTATTAATAAGATTAAGCTAAATAAAGAATATCAAGAACGAATTAAAACTTGGAAAGATTATACACGAGAAGAACAAGCTGATTTAATAATGAGATATGTTGAAGATATAGAACTTGATATTATAGGTACAGTAATAGCAGTAAAGCAAATTAATTTTAGAGAATCTATTTGTAAGCCTTGTCAAGAGTTATTTGATAAAGGTTATATCGATACTACAAAGCCTATGATATTAGGTAATGTATTAGGAAGTGTTAGATTTAGCAACTATTTACCAGAGGAAGAAGTTGGCGAAATAATAATGAGATTACAACAATACTATGATGTACATTTTACAGAGGCAACATACTATGTGCAAAAGCAAATGTTTTACTTTAACTTTGTTGAAGATAACAGTGCTATTGTTAGGGTGTTTCCTTTAGAGGATTATTATAAATTAGATCCAGATAATAAAATGGATACTTACAAGTTTGGAATAATTTATATTAACGAAGAAGATAAATTTCAAATGCAAGAAATTGATACAGCATTTGATTATATCCCAGATGAAAGCAATGATAGTATAATCTATACAAAAGATAATACTCCTATTTCAGTAAGTGTTAAGCCAGTAAAGTTCTGCGAAGAAATGCAAGAAGAAACAAATTAACGTGGCACGTTTTGTTTTTGCTTTTGCAAAAATGAAAGTGTCGATAGTTAATTTGAATAAAATTTATTTGCTAAAAATAAATTTTATTGCCTCGCAGAGCCTCCGAGTTATGATGGCACGTCATAACTCATAGGGGGTTAGGACTTATGACAAGGTCAAAGTCCTGTGCTTCGAAGAAATTTCAAGGAGGTGTTTTAATGGAACAAGAATTAGCCTATTCTTTTCACTTGGGTAGTGATAAAAATAAAAGTAAATTAGCAAAGAAAGTATCAAAAGGAAATGTATCTGGTACTACCTCTTTTTCAAATAATGCTATACAAAATGCAAAAGGATTATCAAAAGTAAATAAGCATAACTTACGAGATTATGATAATCAAAGAGAACTTATTACAACTATATATGGAACTAATGATATTGTAGAAGATGTTAAACAAGTATATTTAGATGAATTTGAACAAGCTAGAATTGAGTATAATGCTAAAACAAGAACTGATAGACAAATTAAAGATTACTTTCAAAAGGTATGTGATTCTCAAAATGATATTGCTTGTGAAATTATTATAGAACTTGGAGATATGGATTTTTGGCAAGATAAAGACAACGAATATAGATACAAAATGACAGATGTATATAATGAACAAATACAAGAGTTATCAAAACTACTTCCTACTTTTAAAGTAGCAAATGCGACAATACACTATGATGAAACATCTCCGCATATGCATGTTATTGGTGTTCCAGTAATAGAAAATTGTAAAAGAGGTATGAAAAAGCAAGTGGGTAAATCACAACTATTTACTAAAACCTTACTTTCTGAAATACAAGATAAAATGAGAAATGCTTGTATTAAATCATACAATAAGTTCTATGATGTTGATAGTAGGCTTAAAACAAAGCAAAAAGGTAGAAATCAAGATATCAATGTCAATGAAATGAATAATTATAGAGAGATGAAGAAAAAGCTAGAGAAACAAAAACAAAAATTAGAAAATGCTAATAAACAAACTAAAAAACTTGATAATACAAGTAAAGATATTTCTCGAATATTAGATAATCTAAAATCGCCTTTACTAGATAAAAATAATAAGCTTATTT
>CAJMRU010000283.1 GCA_905215845.1 uncultured bacterium | reverse complement strand
TAACATATATTAATGTATATAAAATTTAATATTCGTTTTTGTATTTTTTAATGTGATAATGAGTTAACTGAGTTATTTGTTAAAGTTCTTATAGGAGCCATTAAAACTTTTCCTGTACCTCTGTAAACATTTACAAGTCCTTCTCCTGAAATGGCTGAACCGATTAAATTTTTTGTTGATTTTTCAACAGTAAAGTCAAGTCCTTTTGACCAAGCAATTGCAAAGTTTCCATCAATTCTTAAAACATCATCTTGTAGTTCTATTTCTACTAATTCTTCTCTTGGAACAGGTGATTCTAAAGCTACAAATCCATTACCTGAAAGACTTAAATTGAACAATCCTTCATTTCCTAAAACAGCTGAAGATAAATTGCTACGCATAACAACATTTTGTTGTATTTTTGATTCACAAGCTAAGAATAAACCATCATCTAAAACTATTCCACCATTCCAATTAGATAAATCTTCTAATAAAATATGTTTATATGTAGGTTCTAAAACTAAAGTCCCTGTTCCTCTATATTTTGGCTTTACAGAACTTTCTTTTGTGACACTTCCTTTTATAGTTTTACCAAGAAAGTCACCGACACCTTTTACATCTGCAACTGCTTCAACATCTCCAACAGACCATTGCATTGCACCAGAACTTGTTGTATACTCATTATTTTCTAAGTTTATAATAAGTTGCCTTTTTCTTACACCCATTCTCGAACAATAGTAAGCAGTTATAGCGGTTGAAGGCATTACACTTAAGTCACTCATATATTCTATAACTTTCATTCCAGCTTTAGCATCTGCTATACGAATATCGTCATTATCTTGTAAATTATTAATTCTATACATAATTATTACCTCTTTCCGATTTATTGAAATAATTATATAAATAAAGGATAAAATTGTCAATATAATTTTTATAATGTGAATAAAATATAAAAAACCCAAAAGTATGAACTTCTGAGTTTTTATTGAATATAAGTTTTTTCTATCTCTTAGAGAATTGTGGAGCTTTTCTAGCTTTTTTAAGACCGTATTTTTTTCTTTCTTTCATACGAGGATCTCTTGTTAGGAATCCGTTTGATTTTAATACTGGTCTATATTCTGAATTAGCTTCATTTAAAGCTCTAGCTATACCATGTCTGATAGCTCCAGCTTGACCTGTGAATCCTCCACCTTTTACTGTACAAATAACATCATATTTAGCTGTTGTATTAGTAACTGTAAGAGGTTGTCTAACGATAACTTTTAAAGTTTCTAAACCAAAGAATTCATCGATATTTTTACCATTTATAGTTATATTTCCATTACCTTCAACAAGTCTAACTCTTGCTACTGAAGATTTTCTTCTACCTGTACCATAAAAAACTACATTTTCTTTCTTAGCCATATTATTTTACCTCCCATACTTCTGGTTTTTGTGCTTGGTTTTCGTGTTCATTACCTGCATAAACTCTTAATTTTTTAGCCATTTTTCTACCTAAAGAATTATGTGGTAACATTCCTTTTATAGCTAATGTCATAGCTTTTTCTGGATTTTTTTCAAGCATAACTTTTGCAGGAACTTCTTTCATTCCTCCAATATATCCTGAATGATGTCTGTAAATTTTTTGATTTAATTTGTTTCCTGTTAAAACTACATCTTTACAATTTAATATAATTACATGATCACCTGTATCAACATTAGGTGTATATGTTGGTTTATGTTTTCCTCTTAATAATTTTGCAGCTTCTGTTGCAACTCTACCAAGTGGTTTGTTTGCTGCATCAATTATATACCATTTTCTTTCGATTTCGCTACTTTTAGCACTATATGTTGTATTATTCATGGCAATAATACCCTCCTATTTCTTATTTTATTTTATATATTTTATACTTATATATGAAACTTAAATATAAAACCACCGGGGAGAGATTTTATATCTAAATCATATTCTAACATTATTGCTAAATAATTTTATTACAAAAACAAGGTTTTGTCAATATTTTTTACAAAAAATTATAAAAGTATTGAATAATATCCCGACGTGTGATAATTCCAATAAAAGTTCGATCATCATCAATCAC
>CAJMRU010000282.1 GCA_905215845.1 uncultured bacterium | reverse complement strand
GAGAGGTAGGGATTAAAGCTTTATCTATTTATTATTAAGAATATCCTTTAAATTATGTGAATTAAAAAAAATAATGAAAGTGCTTGACTTTTATAATAAAAATAATGTATAATAATTAACGTAATTAAACACATAAAGCGAGTTTCAAAGGAAGTGCCTAAATAAAATATAGGTCCAAAGAAACTATGAACTTTATGGAAGAAATAACAAAAGGGAGGAATTTAAAATGGCAGTAGTTGCAATGAAACAATTACTTGAAGCTGGTGTTCATTTCGGACATCAAACAAGAAGATGGGATCCTAAAATGGCAGAATACATATTCCAAGCTAGAAACGGAATCCATATTATCGATTTACAAAAAACATCAAAAAAATTAGATGAGGCATATGAATTCATCAAAGAACAAGCAGAAGAAGGAAAAACAGTTCTTTTTGTAGGAACAAAAAAACAAGCACAAGAATGCATGAAAGAAGCTGCATTAAAATGTGGAATGTACTATGTTGACCAAAGATGGTTAGGAGGAATGTTAACAAACTTTGACACAATCCAAACAAGAATTAAAAGATTAAAAGATTTAGAAACTATGGCAGAAGATGGTACATTTGATGTATTACCTAAAAAAGAAGTAATATTATTAAAGAAAGAAATGGAAAAACTAGAAAGAAATCTTGGTGGAATTAAAGATATGGATAAATTACCAGGAGTTATATTCTTAGTAGATCCTAAAAAAGAAAGAATAGCAGTATTAGAAGCTAAAAAATTAAATATACCAGTAGTAGGATTAGTTGATACAAACTGTAACCCAGAAGAAGTAGACTATGCTATACCAGGAAATGATGATGCTATAAGAGCTGTTAAATTAATAGCAGATGTTATGGCAAATGCAGTTATTGAAGGTAGACAAGGTGAGAGTTTCGAAGTTGAAACAGAAGAACAACCAATCGAAGAAGAAGTTACTACAATTGAACAAGTTGTTGAAAATAGTGAAGAAAACTAATTCATGACAAGTATGAAATTGTATAAATAAAGTGAAATCAATATAATTAATATCTATATGATATTGATAAAGATAAGATTTTAATATAGTTAATAAAAAGTTTAAAACTTAAAAATAAGAAGAGTAGAGCTTTTCTGCTCTACTCTTTTAATTTATATAAAAGGGAGGAATTTTAATGGTAACAGCTAGCTTAGTTAAAGAATTAAGAGAAAAAACAGGTGCAGGAATGATGGACTGCAAAAAAGTTTTAACAGAAACAGACGGAGACATGGAAAAAGCAATTGAACTTTTAAGAGAAAGAGGAATTGCAAAAGCAGCTAAAAAATCAGGAAGAGTTGCAGCAGAAGGATTAGTAGAAGCTTATATATCAGAAGATGGAAAAGTTGGAGCAATAGTAGAAGTAAACTCTGAAACAGATTTCGTTGCTAAAAATGAAGAATTCAAAACTTTTGTAATGGATGTAGCAAAACAAGTTGTAGAAAAAAATCCAAAAGATGTAGAAGAATTATTAAATCAAGAAGCAATTTTTGAAGCTGGAAAAACAGTAAATGAAGCATTAATAGGAAAAATAGCTACAATAGGAGAAAACTTAAGTATAAGAAGATTTGCTAGATTCGAATCAAAAGGATTAATAGAAAAATATATCCATGGAGATGGAAAAATAGCAGTTCTTGTAAACATGACAAAAGGAGAAAAAGAATTAGCAAAAGATTTATGTATGCAAATAGCAGCAGCTAGACCAGAATTCGTAACAAGACAAGAAGTACCACAAGAAAGAGTAGACAAAGAAATGGAAATCTTAAAAGTTCAAGCTATGAATGAAGGAAAACCAGAACAAATAGCTGAAAAAATAGTACAAGGTAGAGTTGGAAAATTCTATGAAGAAATTTGTTTAGTTGACCAAGTATTTGTGAAAGATTCAAGCATGAAAGTATCTGAATTATTAAAACAAAAAGATGCAGAAATAGTTGAATTTGCAAGATTTGAAAAAGGTGAAGGAATCGAGAAAAAAGAAGAAAACTTTGCTGAAGAAGTTATGAATCAATTAAAATAGAATTTAATATATTTTA
>CAJMRU010000281.1 GCA_905215845.1 uncultured bacterium | reverse complement strand
AAAATGTGTCTAAAAACTTGACCTAAATCCAATCCATTCTCATCTTTGTAAACCTTTCCGCCCTTTTAGGACTTGGCTAATTGCCCATTTTTATTAAATTTATATACATCACTTTTGATATATACATATATATTATATCACATTTTACATAATTCTACAAATCCAATTTAAATCTTCCATTTTTTCTATTTTTTTCTTTTAATTTAAATTAAAAGTTATACATTCATTCTTTTTATTCCACCTTTCTTAAATTTTGCTTAACTCCTTATTTAATTTTATCGCAGATATTAGTCCAACAAACAATGGAGCTGGTCTGTTTGGTCTTGATTTCAATTCTGGATGAAATTGTCCTGCTATAAAATATGGATGTTTTTCTAATTCTACCATTTCTACTAATAATCCATCTGGTGAAGTTCCTGAAATTTTTAATCCTGCATTCTCTAAACTTTCTCTGTAATCATTATTAAATTCAAAACGATGTCTATGTCTTTCTGATATTTCTACTTCTCCATAAACTTTCTCAGCCAAAGTTCCTTTTTTTATTATACATGGATATGCACCTAATCTCATTGTTCCACCTTTTTTATTTAAATCCTTCTGTTCCTCCATTATATGTATTAATTGATTCTCAATAATTGGATTAAATTCCTCTGAATTTGCATCTTTTATTTTTAATACATTTCTAGCATATTCTACAACTGCCATTTGCATTCCTAAGCAAATACCCAAAAATGGAATTTTATTTTCTCTTACATATTTTATAGTTTCTATCATTCCTTCTATTCCTCTGTTTCCAAATCCTCCTGGCACAACAACTCCATCTATTCCTTCTAATATTTCTTTAACATTATCTTTAGTTATTTTTTCTGAATCTATTAATTTAGCTTCTACTTTAACTTTATTTTCAAATCCTGCATGATATAAACTTTCTATTACAGATATATATGAGTCTTCTAATTTTGTATATTTTCCTACTATTCCTACTGTTATTTTATTATTTTTATCAATTTTTCTAATATTATCTATCATATTTTCCCATTTTGAGTTATCTGGTATATATTTATCTAATCTTAAATGATTACACACTTCTCTTGCTAAACCTTCTTCTTCTAGCATTAGAGGTACTGCATATAAGCAATCTGCTGTTTTATTTTGAATTACACTTGTTTTTCTCACATTACAAAATAAAGATAATTTCTCTCTTATATTTTCTGGTATATCTTGTTCTGTTCTACATACTAAAATATCTGGTTTTATTCCTAAACTTTGTAGTTCTTTTACTGAATGTTGTGTCGGTTTTGATTTTATCTCATTAGAGCCAAATATATATGGTAACAATGTTACATGTATATATAAAACATCTTCTTTGTTTTTTTCTAGCCCTACTTGTCTTATTGCTTCTATAATTGAAAGTCCTTCTATATCTCCAACTGTTCCTCCTACTTCAGATATTACAATATCTGTATCAGTATTTTCAAATCCATATATTTTTTCTTTTATTTCATTAGTTATATGTGGTATTACTTGAACAGTTTTTCCTAAATAATCTCCTCGTCTTTCTTTTTCTAATACACTTTGATATACTTTTCCCATTGTAATACTAGAATTTTTTGTTAAATTTTCATCTATAAATCTTTCATAATGTCCTAAATCTAAATCTGTTTCTGCTCCATCATCTGTTACAAAAACTTCTCCATGTTCATATGGGTTCATTGTACCTGGGTCTACATTTATATATGGATCAAATTTTTGAATTGTAACTTTATATCCCCTATTTTTTAATAGCCTTCCTAATGATGCTGCTGTTATTCCTTTTCCTAAACCTGATACTACTCCACCTGTTACAAAAATATACTTTGTCATAAATATATCATTCCTCTTTCTACTTTTATTTTCCACTTTCTCCATAGTTTGAAAGAACTCTGGCAGAAGGATCATTGACATTACAGCCCTCCCACTCCTTATTCGGCATCCAGAAACCGGCTATCATTTCTGCCTGCCCCGGATAATATTTTTCAAAGATTTCCCTGTACAGCAGGGATTCTTTGGTAAAGGGCTTTGCATAGGTGTATTTCTCTGTC
>CAJMRU010000280.1 GCA_905215845.1 uncultured bacterium | reverse complement strand
TTATTTTATCTAAGATGGAATAAAGACTATTATCTATCGAACTAAATAAATTACCAATTATAGTATTAATAGTATCAATTATAATTTGAGTAATGTTTTCACTTTGTTCCAAAGTACCTCCTAACCAACTAAAGATTTAATAGCAGATAATATTAAATCAATAGCTAATATAAATGCATATGAAAATAAAGAACCTTTTATTAATTTTTTACCAGTTCTGATTTTTTCTTCATCTCCAAAACTAAATTTTTTCATGAAAATACCAGTACCAACAGCAACGGCGGCGGCTGGAGTAGAGATTTTTAAAATCCAACTTTCAATTTCCTCAAAAGCAGAATTGATTTTTCCTACAAGTTTTGGCTCAGCAGCAAAAGAAAAAGTATTTAAAGATAAAATGAATAAAAAAGATAAAAATACAATAAATAAAAATATATATAATTTTTGTTTAAAAATCAAATGTTTTTTCATTAATTAAGACCTCCTTTAATTTACTTAAAATATGGAATCATATTTAACTTGCAAGGTGTATAAATTTTACTTCCATCAGATAAAAAAGTTAAAGCAGTAAAGGTTTGTAATTCTTGGGTAAAAAAATTAGTATCAAAAATATAATCATTTTGCATATATGTGCTAAAAGTTTCAGAAATATTAGAGTTTTCGGAATTTAAACTATTTGTAATATAACTAAATTTAGTTTCTTTTGCATTTTCAGAAATACTTTTCGAGATTTTTTCTTTTTCCTCTTTTCCTAGTTGTTTCTGAGCTTCTTCAATAGTAAAAATATCATCTGTCCTATACCAAATCTTATTAATTAAATTTTGTGTGATTACTTTTACATAAGCTTCATCCTTTATAGTAGTTTTCAAAGAAGAATAACTTTGAGTGCTCACTATATTAATACATTTTGCCTCTCTGCTAAGAGAAAAGAATTCACTATCTGTTTTTGAAGCAAACTTATCATATTCATCACAGATAAAAGCAGATGGAAATATGTTATTTTTAGATAAATTAGACATTACCTCTGTTTGAAAATCTAATTTTAAATATGTAGCAATTATTCTAGAAAGTAAGCTGTATTCAGAAATATTCATATTTAAAACTACAATTTTACCAGTTGATAATACTTCAGAAAAGCCAGTAAATGAAAGTTTTGAAATAGGGGGACAAAAAGTTGACATTACATCATAGTCTGAAATAAAAGTGTTTGTAATTCTAGTTATTTCTGAAATTAAAATAGCTTTTGTTCTTTGGTCAAGAAATTCAAATTCTTTTTGAAAAAAATCTAAACTAGAATTTAAGTCATAAATATCTTTTTGAGATAATTTTGAAGAAATAAATAAATCTTTTAATATTGAAATTTTTTCTTTATAATAATTTGGTATAGTAATTAACTTATGAAGTTCTAAAAATGTAACATATCCATTATTATATAACCTACATAACTTAATACATTCAGATAAAATAGCTTCAGCTTTATCTAACCAATAAGATTCAGAATTATTTTCTGAAAATAAAGTTAAAATAGTTTTTAATCTATTTGCTAATACTTGAGGTTTTAAGTTAGGTTTATGTAAAGGATTATAAAAAGTGTTAGAATTTAAACTAATTACAATTAAATCAGAAGATAAGTTATATTTATTAACATATTCTAAAACCTGTTTATAATAATTTCCTTTAACATCAAGAATCAATATTCCAAGCTTTTTAGAAGGATTAGAAGAATTGTATTTAATTAATTGCTTAGTAAATGGATACATAGCACTAGAAGTTTTACCAGAGCCAATAGTTCCTGTAATTAAAAAATTTTGATATAATCCAGACTCAGGAATATAGATATTAGAATTAGAAATAGAATCAAAACCAATTAATAAATTTAATTTAGACGAATTTAAATCAGTGGATAAAGAAGTAGAAAGAATTTTTTTATTCTTTTTAACCTTATTGATACAACTTATTTTAAATATTTTCTTAATAAAACGAGTATATATAAAATTACTGAAAACTAAATTAGAAAAAATAAAAGTAAAAAAGATTTGTCTTTAATTGTCAGTGATGTTATGTGCCATTGTGCGAGTACATATACTCAAAACAAGGTGAAAGGGGCACCCATCTAT
>CAJMRU010000279.1 GCA_905215845.1 uncultured bacterium | reverse complement strand
TTATAACTAAGTCAATTATATTACAAAACATAACACTAACTTGTTCATTTATTCCTTTTAAAATATTATCAAAAATATTATCGATATAAATAAAAAAAACTAAAGGAGAAAGCAATTTTAACCATTTTGCTATTTCAATATTTTGATAAATAGCTAGACTTAGTTCATTTGCAAAAAAGAAAATTATGCCAGCTATACAGATAGAAAATAAGCAAGTGTTTTTGAAAATGGTATTGCAAATAGTGTACATCCTATTATAGTTTTTTCCAGCAAGTAATCTAGAAAACTCAGGAACTAGAAGACCACTAAAAGAAAAAATGAATACATTTGCAAACATTAAAATTGGCATAACCATACCACTAATCAAACCATATTGTGACACAGACATAGCATATGTAAGACCAGACATTGATAGCCTAATAGGTATAAGAAATTGTTTAAGAGAAGAAAGTCCAGACTTTATACAAGAGGTTATAGCAATGGGAAAAGAAATTTTAAATATTTTTCTTTTCATTTGTATAGGTAAACATCTTTTATTAATATATTTTCTTCTGTCAATTAAATAAAAAATAATATTTAATGAAAAAGAAAAAACTTCAGATATAACATCAGCAACAATTAAAGAAATACAAATTGCTTCGACTCCTTTTTCTAAGTTAAAATGTAACAAAATTATAGTAGCAATAATTTTTGCAGTAGTTTCTAAAATTTGAGATATAGCTGATTTATATGATTTTCCTACTGAAGAAAAATATCCACCAATAACAGAAGAAATAGAAATTAAAGGTAAACCTAAAGCTATTGCATAGATAGGGAGAGGAGATACTGAATTTTTAAGCCAATAATAGGAAACAAAAGGTGCAAAAACAACAATAAGTATAGAAGCTAAAATTCCTAAAATTAAAGCAAAAATAATGCAAGTTTTTACTACCTTTAATCCATTGACATAGTTACACTTTTCAAATTCCTCAGAAACAAGACAAGTGCAAGCAGTTCCAATACCAGAGGTAGCAACGGTTATAGCAAACATATAAATAGACATTATAAGACTAAAAATACCTAAGGTTTCAGAACCTACTTGATTTGCAACATATATATTAAAAATTAGACCAATACCACGCATTAAAAGAGATGTACTGGTTAAAATAATACCATTAATAAAAAATAATTTTGCTCTTCTCAAAATATCACCATTTAATAATATTTTAGAGAACACAAAATATGATTAAATAAAGATAATTTAGAAAAAGTTTATTCCGATAAAAGAAACTAAGCTATATGAGTAAGGTTAATGAGAATATATACATAAAATAACTATTTTGGAATTGTCCATATGCTTGTAGTAACACAGGAACTATCAACACTAGCAAGAATACGAATATCATTACCAGTATTATTTTTGAATTTAAAATCATAGCTACCATAAGCAACAGCAGCATCTTTATCTTTTTTTACATAAGGTACTTTATTACTATGAGGATGACGTTCTATAATTTCTAAGTTAGGTATAGCCATAACAGCATTATATAAAGTACTACTTATTTGACAATTTCCACCACCATATCCTTTTTTCTTATTCCCTTTATTATCAAAAATATCAGCTTTTTGATATCCTTTATCACTAGTTGCAGGTCCTACAGTAGAACAAAATGAAAAAGTTTCGCCATTTTTAACAACAGTACCACTTAAAGCAGAACAAGTTATTTGAATGTTATTTTGCCTTTCACTATCTTTTGAATAAAGTGTTGTAGAAAAAGTAGAAATTTCTGTTTCTTTTGATTCAGCATTTTTAGGTGAATTATTAGAATCATTATTACTTGAAGTATTATACGAATTATTATTTGAAGTATCATTATTGTAAGAATTATTATTAGCAGAATTTAAGTTATTTTCATTTTTGTCTAATTCATTATTAGAAGTAGAAGTCTTATCAGCTTGATATTGAGAATTATAAGAATTTGCATTTTTAAAATAAAAATAAAAGCCTAAACTAATTAAAATTATTAAACCAATAAATATATAAAATATCTTTTTTTTATTCATAAAATCACCAATATTATTATGTGCAAATTTTAGTAAAATATTAGATTTTTTATGAAATACTAAAAATAAAAATAGTATA
>CAJMRU010000278.1 GCA_905215845.1 uncultured bacterium | reverse complement strand
AGATATAATAATATAATTATGGTGATGATATTGAAAAAATATATAAAAGAGAAAGTTATTTAAATAAAATTTGTGGATTTTATAAAGACAATATGATTAAAGTTATATCAGGAATAAGAAGATGTGGTAAATCTTTCTTTTTAAAATCAATTATTCAAGAACTATTAGAAAAGGTAATAGATGAAAAGATAATTGATGATGATTTTAAATATTTATTTATTGATGAAATACAAAAGGAGAGAAAAAATACTACTTAGATGATTTAAGTATTTATTATTCACAAAATACTGATAATAGAATAAATTATGGACCTGTTCTTGAAAATGTAATATATTAATATTTAAAAAGTAAAAATTATAAACTTTCTGTAGGTTACATTGGAAAATTTGAATGTGATTTTATTGCAAGAGCAAATTATGATGATTATTACTATATTCAAGTTTCAAAAGATATTAGTAATAAAGAAACTGAAGAACGAGAATATAGACCATTTTATATAATTAAAGAACTATACCCAAGATATTTATTTACTATGGATATGTTACTTTAAAAAAGAAATGGCGTAAATCATGTAAATATTGTTGACTTTATAATAATAAAATTTTATAGTAATTCAAAAAAATCTAAAAACCAAGCATTCGAAAAAAGAACTGATCCTATTGCAAATAAAATTAAGATTTATAATTTAAGATAAGAATTTTGGAGTTTAAAATGGTAGATAATGATAGATTAAATCATTCATTAGCTGTTGCTAGAAAAATGGTTGAAATAGGAAAAGAATACAACTTAAATGATGATGAATTAAAAGATTTATATGTATTAGGATTTAACCATGATATTGGTTATGAGTATGAAAACAATTCTAATCATGCACACATTGGTGGAGAAATATTAAAAAGAAATAATTATAAATATTGGAAAGAAATTTATTATCATGGAGATATAAATGCAGAATATACATCATTATTTTTAAAAATATTAAATAAAGCAGATATGC
Source organism: uncultured bacterium (assembly GCA_905215845.1). Classification (GTDB taxonomy): domain Bacteria; phylum Bacillota; class Clostridia; order TANB77; family CAG-508; genus CAG-269. The sequence continues at coordinate 1,128 of CAJMRU010000278.1, read as the reverse complement.
AAATTGATAAATATGGTAATAATGTTGGATGGATAAAAAGACTAGAAGATATTAAAAAAAGATATGGAGAAAATTCAACAATTTATGGAAATGCTAAAATATTAGTATCAAAGTTAAGGAGTGAAAATTAATAATGGAAGAATATTTAGAATTTGCAAAAGATATTGCATATCAAGCAGGTAAAATAATGCTTAAATACTTTAATCAAAATAATGGTGCTAGTTATAAAGGAGACAAGACAATTGTAACACTAGCAGATACAGAGATTAATTCTTATTTAATCAAAAAAGTAAAAGAACAATATCCTGCTCATGCAGTTGATGGTGAAGAAGAACAATCAGGAAAAAGTAATTTTGTATGGGTATGTGATCCAGTTGATGGAACAGCTATGTATGCTAGACATATACCTGTAGCAGTATTTTCTTTGGCATTAGTAATTAATGGTGTTCCAAATATTGGAGTAGTTTATGACCCTTTTACAGATAGTTTATATACAGCTATTAAAGGAAAAGGTGCATATAAAAACGGCGAGAAAATATCTGTAAATGACTATACTTTAGATGATATTAAAACTGTATGTCATTGTGATATGTGGTCAAAGGCAAAATACAATGTTTGCAAAGTATTTGAAAAATTAAGAAATATAACTAGATTAAATGATATCGGCAGTATTACAAAAGCAAGTTGCTTAGTAGCTACTGGAGATTATAGTTTAGCAATTTTTACTGGTACAGAACATAAACATTGCGATATCGCTGCCATTAAAGTTATTGTTGAAGAAGCTGGTGGAAAAGTAACCGATTTATTTGGAAATGAACAAAGATATGACCAAAGCATAAAAGGTGCTTTGATAAGCAATGGAATTGTGCATAATGAAGTTATAGAAGTAATCAAAAATTATATTATAGAGGATTAAAAAATTTTAAAAATATGTGGAAAAGAGGTTTGCATATATGATAAAAAATATAATCTTTGACTTAGGAAATGTACTATTAAAAGATAATCCATCAATTGTTTTAGAAAATTTAAAAGAACTAGATGAAAGAAATCGTCTAATTATCAAAAGACAGTTCTTTGATAATTGGAATGAATTGGATTTAGGAAACGAAACTTTAGAAGAACATTTGA
>CAJMRU010000277.1 GCA_905215845.1 uncultured bacterium | reverse complement strand
TCCGTTTACTAAATCTTTTAATGCTTTACCAGCTTTGAATACTGGAGCTTTTGATGCAGGTATTTTGATTTCTTCTTTAGTTTGTGGGTTTCTTCCTTTTCTAGCTGCTCTTTTTCTTACTTCGAAAGATCCAAATCCAACTAATTGAACTTTATCTCCTTCTTTTAAAGCATCTGTTACAACTTCAACGAAAGCGTTTACTGCTGCTTCAGCTGTTTTTTTTGTGTCTCCTGTTTTTGCAGCTACTGCTGCGATTAATTCAGCTTTGTTCATTTAAATTACCTCCTAATATAAGTATAATAATGTTATGTACTTTATTGCGTGAACAAGGCAATAAATGTACTTCTATTTATTTTTATTCGCCAAAAATATCTAAAATCCTTCTTTTTTTTCAGTAAATTTTAATATATTTTTAGTTTTTCCAATATCTTACACAATTTATTTCCATATGGTAACATTTCTATTTCTTCCTTTTTGAAAACTTTCAAAGCTATTATTGATAGTCCATATAGAATCATTGCTGATATTATTGCTACTATTGTTGCCATATTTGCTGATATTATTCCTGATAATGCAGAATAAATAAAATATGAACATACTGCCATTATTCCTGTTGCAATTATTGGTTTAATAACAAATTGTGGAAATGATAAATTTAATTTTATTGTTCGTTTTAATGCAACTATTGATATCATAAATGCTACAAGATGACATGCAACTGATGCTATTGCTGCCCCATTTACTCCTATTGATGGTATTGGTACTAATATTAAATTTAATATTAATTTAACTACAACTCCGACATCCTAATGCTATCGTAGGAATCATTAACTTACCATATCCTTGTAATATTGAATTTATTGTTTGGTCTAAAATAGTAAAAATTATTGTTAATGCACTTATCTGTAATATTACTGTTCCTGAACTTGCATTTGGAAATAGTAAATTTAATATTGGACCTGCAAATACGCACATTCCTATTGCACAAGGAAGCCCTATTAACATTGATGTTAATAATGTAAAAGATGATTTTTTCTTTATTTCATTTTTATCTTTTCTTGCCTTAGCTGCTGAAATAGCTGGAACTAAAGCAGTAGCAAAAGCTACATTAAATGATAGTGGTAAACTTGTTAAAGTATCTACTTTTCCTCCTAATATTCCATATTGTGCAATAGCCATATCTTCATCCATAAACTGCTTTAAACTTCTTACAACTGTAAAAGAATCTATATTTTTATTTAATGATGACATTACTGCTGTTAATGCTATTGGTATTGATACTAATAAAATCTTTTTTACAATATTTCTAACTCTTTCATATTTATAATTTACTGTCTCTCGTATTTCTGCTGCTACTTCTCTTCTTCTTGTTTGATAGAATAAATATAAATATCCAAATCCAACAAATGTTGCAAGCGTTGTGGCAAGTGTTGCTCCTCCAGCCATCCAAATAGTTGAAGTATTTGATATTATTGCAACAATTTCAACAATTATTATAGTCAATGTCGTTTTAAATATTTGTTCCAATGTTTGTGATCTTGCTGTAACTTTTAAATTTTGTCTTCCGTTAAAATATCCTCTCATTACTGATGAAATTGCCACAAAAAATACTGCTGGTGATAAAGCAACTAGTGTCATTTCTGCATCTGGTATCTGTAACCAACTATTAGCAATTAATCCTGCTCCAAAAAATAACATTAAACTTCCTACTAAGCCAATTACTGCAAATGTTGCAAATGCTATTTTAAAAATTCTATATGCACCTTTATGATCTCCTAAGGCCACCCTTTCAGAAACCAATTTTGATATTGCATTCGGAACTCCTGTTGATGAAATTGTCAGTAATACTGCATAAATTTGATAACTTGCTGCTACAATTCCATTTCCTCTATCTCCAAACCCTGGTCTATTTGTTAAATATAGTGTATAAATTAATCCTAATCCTTTAATTAGTAGTTGTGAAAATACTAATGTAATAACACCTTGCATGAAGGTTTCTTTTTTTCTAGGTCTTGAACGATTTTCTACTGTTTTTGTCATTACCTCACTCCTAATTTTTATCTTAATATATTTTTCTTACTAAACTTACTTAATATAATTGTACTTAATCATTATAAATTTAATTACT
>CAJMRU010000276.1 GCA_905215845.1 uncultured bacterium | reverse complement strand
ATCATAAATTCCTCTGGTTTTATTTCCTTTTTTGCAACTAAATCTAATCCTTTTTCCCAACTTGCCGTTAATTTAGGATTTAACATATCTGGCATTGATTGATTTACTATATCATAAATTAATTCTCCCTTTTTTGTTGGTGTCACGATTTGTGTTTTTGTATTTATTTCTATATATTTTATTTTTTCTAATTTTTTTATAATTTCTCCTCTTGTTGCACTTGTACCTATTCCCGCACCTTTTATTTGTTCCCTTAGTTCTTCTTCTTCTATTAGTTTACCTGCATTCTCCATTGCCAAAATTATTGAACCTGAGTTGTATCTGCTTGGTGGTGAAGTTTCTGCCTCTTTTATTTCATAATTTTTTACTTCAATTTCTTGACCTTTTTTTAGTTTACTTAATATCTCTAAGTCATTTTCTTTGCTATTCTCACTGTTTTCCACATTTCTTTCACTATTTGTGGATTTTTTACTTTCATTTGGTCTTAAAATTTCTAAATATCCTTTATCTATACATACTTTTCCACTTGCAGTAAATGTTTCAGCCTTTTTATTATTTTCATCTGTTTCTACCTCTATTGTCATCTGAATCTTATTATATTGTGCTGGTGGGTAAAATATTGCTAAAAATCTTTTTACAATTACTAAATATATATCTTTTTGTAATTGTGGTAAATTGCTATAGTTTTCATATCCTTGTCCTGTTGGAATTATTGCATAGTGGTCTGTTATCTTACTGTCATTTACATATTTTGTTTTTACTAAATTAGTAGAATATTTTTCTTCTGCCATCTTTTTTATATATCCTTGTATTTCTCCATTCTTGAATCCTTTTGCTATTCCATTTAAGTTTTTAGCTATTTCTTTACTAACTGCTGTTGATAAGACTTTTGCATCTGTTCTTGGGTATGTGACTAATTTTTTTTCATATAAATTTTGTATTATTTCCAATGTTTCATCTGGTTTTATTTTAAATCTTTTTGTGCATTCATTTTGTATTTCTGCTAGATTAAATAATAATGGTGCATTTTCTTTTTGTTTTGATTTTTTCAATTCTGTTATTTTTGCTTTTTTTCCTGCTAAACTCATTATAAATTTTTTTGCATCAGCTTCTTTCTTGAAGCCTGTTTCATTATATAGTTTAGGAGATTCCCATAGTTCTGACTTTTCAGTTACTTTCCAGTCAGCTTTAAATGATGAGTTTTCTTCTCCAAATTCTCCAACTATTTTATAATATTTTGTTTTTACAAAGTTTTTGATTTCTCTTTCTCTTGCAACAACCATTCCTAATACACATGTCATTACTCTTCCTACTGAAATTGATGCTTTTTCTTCATTTATATCTTTGGCTAATCTTCTTCCAAATATTATTGATAATAATCTTGAAAAATTTATTCCTATTAAGTAATCTTCTTTTGCTCTTAAATATGCACTATCTGATAAACTGTCATATTCTGTTTCGTCTTTTGCTTCTCTAATTCCTCTTAAAATTTCTTCTTCTGTTTGTGAATCTATCCATACTCTTTTTATTTTTATTTTTGGATTTGGCTTTGCCATCATAAAAACTAGTCTTTGTATATATTCTCCTTCTCTTCCTGAGTCTCCTGCATTATATATTTCTTCAATGTCTTCTCTATGCATTAATTGTTCTATTATATTAAATTGATTTTGAACATTTGGTATTATTTCATATTTCCACTCTTTTGGTATGAATGGTAAAGTATCTAGTCTCCAAAATTTTAGTTTTTCGTCATATTTTTCAGGATAACTCATTGTTACTAAATGTCCTACACACCAAGTTATTATCCATTCATTTGATTCTAAATAACCGTTTTTTCTATTTGTTGTGATTTTTAATGCCTTGGCAAATTCCATTGCGACTGATGGCTTTTCTGTTATTAATAGTTTTTTGCCCAATTCTTATCATCCTTTATATTTTTTTCTATATATTTGTTTGTTCTAATTTTTATTTTTGCAATTGTTTCTTTTGTCTCTTTATTTTTGAAATGAAATCTATTTATTAATTTGTCTATATATTTTTCTTCACTTATAATTTTTAAACTTACTTTGTAGTTTATGTCATATATAAATGATATTATTTTTATTAAGTTATCTGCCTTTGTTTCTTTGCTTCC